>DVOF01000155.1 GCA_018713805.1 Candidatus Aphodoplasma excrementigallinarum
GTTTTGCTGGAGCTGGATCACGACATGGCCCGCAACGTCGGTGTCACCGACCTTTTCAAAATTATCCAGCACAAACGATACGATATATTTATCCCCCGGATTCCCGTAAAAAATGACATTTCCCTGCCGTACAAGCGGCTTCCCCTTGTACATCAGCAGCTTGCTCTTCGCTTTTTTCTCTGCCATAGCAGCCTCCTTTCTACAGCCGTCCCAATATCTATTTATTAGTATAACACATTTTCCATGTATTGTCTACTCATACTTGAAGGCTTTTCCCTTTACAAACACCTGCTGCAATTCAAGCCCCTTTGATACGAGCAATAAGTCCGCATCCTTTCCAGGCGCAATACTGCCGACCCGAGCCTGTGCTTCCACCGCGCACGCAGGATTATACGAGGCCATCCTGACCGCTTCCTCCAGCGGCACGCCCCATGATGTCATGTTCTTCACACAATCAAACAGCGGCGCAATCCCGCCGCAGATCGTACCGTCCTCCTGCCGGGCAACGCCTCCCTGCACGGTCACATGCATGCCGCAGAACTCGTATTCGCCTTCCTTTAATCCCGCTGCATTCATACTGTCGTTGATGAGGACGATTTTCTCCGGCCCAAACATGGCGTAGGCCATCTTTGCCGTCGTCGGGCTGACATGCAGGCCGTCGCCGATCAGCTCCACCATAACGCCGCTCTCAAACGCTGCGGCAATCAGGCTTTTATTGCGGTGGTGCAGCGGCGGCATGGCGTTAAACAGGTGCGTCACCTGTGTCGCACCGGCCTCAAACGCCGCCATGCAGGTTTCATAGTCCGCGCCGGTATGCCCCAGCGACACGTGAACCGCCCTGCCATAGGATTCGATAAATGCGGGCGCGCCGTCCGTTTCCGGTGCGATGGTAGTAAGCTTAATCCTGCCGCCGGCAGCGCGCTGCATCGCGTCAAAATCGAACTCCTGCACGCTGCGGAGCCAGTCCGGGCGGTGCGCGCCCTTATACTGTTTTGACAAATACGGCCCCTCCATGTTGATTCCAAGGATTTCCGCGCCGTCTACGCCCTGCTCCGCCGCCGACGCGATGGTTTCCATAGCGTGAAGCGTGTCCTCGTACAAAGCCGTTGTCGTCGTCGGCAAAAACGAGGTCGTCCCGGTCGAGGCCCAGTATTTACTCATAGCATTCAAGCCTTCATAATCGCAGCTTGAAGCGTCATAACCGACTGCGCCGTGCGTATGGATATTGACCAGGCCGGGCAGCAGGTACGCCCCTTGTGCGTCTACCACGGGCGCGCCGTCAAGGCGCGGTGCGATGCGGCGAACCCGAGCGCCGTCAACCTCCACATCCGCCTGTATAAATTTAAAATTCCCGTTTAACACGGTGGCATTTCGGATAATAAACATATGCTTTCTCCCCCACTCAGGCCGCCTTGTTCCGAAAGCGTCGTTCCTTTTTCCGGATCTGAATCCCAGCGCATGCAAACAACCCCCATGCGACAATCTGGCTCAGCCCAAGCCCGATCATGGCATAGACCATATGTGCCGTCTCCTGCGGCACGAGCAACAGGGCAAATACGCCAATGGAACGCCCCGCATTCCGGTACAGCTCCCGCACGGTCAGGATTTCAAGATTCTTGTAATGGCTGTTTGGAATTTTATACGCCGCGTCATAAAAAATGAAAAATGTCGCCGCGGCAAAAAAGCTCTGCACCCCGGCCGTCACGGCCCCGTAGGAAAAAATCGGCACGTAGCCCACGCCGGAGAGAAAAACAAACCCAATTCCAGCATTCAGCAGGCACGACAAAAGAATGACAAATGCGCGGTTCCGCCCGTTGATCCGTCCCTCAGCCCATTTGGAAAAGGTAAGCTGGAGCACGCCAAGCATACACGCGTACAGCCCCACCATGCTGTTTGAATCGCTTAATACAAACAGCAGAACCGGAACCAGAAAGGCCATTACGCCCTCCCGAAGGCCGCTGACAAGCTCCCCAAGCGAGGCATACCGCATGCTTTTGTCCCGTAGGGAGTAGACAAATACGTTTCCAAAATGCGTATTTGTTTTATTCCCATCACTGTACGTCAGGCACAGACAGCACGCAAGGCATGCGGCCAATACACCAAGCACCACGGAAAACAAAACCGTAAACCCGTTAAGCCCACCGGCCAGGTCGATCAAAACGCCTGCAATCAAAGGCGTAATCGCAGCCGTAATGGCGTTGATACCGCCCTGGATCGAAAGATAATAATCCCGGTTCTCCCCGCTTGTGGCAAAGGTGACCGCATCGCCGTAATTAAACTGAAAAAACGCCGTTCCCATCCCGTTCAAGAAGCCGAGCGCCCAGATGTAATTGACGCACGCCTTCCCCAAAAACAGGAGCAGGACAAACACAAGCGCATACAGGCACAGCCCGGCAATCATCAGGATGCGCGACGGTGCCGCCTTGCCCGTAATGCCGATCACGACGGAAAAAACCGCCATCGACGCATACAGGCAGAGATTATAGTAGGCGACGCTTTTGATCCCTGAAACGAGCTCGCCGCTTGTAGATGCACAGGAATAAAGGAACGTGTTGACAAATATGCCCGACAGTCCCGCCGCGACAAAAAACAGGGAAACCGCCGCCAAAAACAGCTTTTGCTCACGCAGCAGCACCCCGCCTGAGAACAGCGCCCCAATCCGCGTCCCCATGCGTTTCAAATAATCGCTCATACCAACTCCCCCAACAAACGGCCCGCAGCCTCCCACCGCTACAGGCCAGACAGCCGCCAAAGGCGCAAATGCGCAGGCCCCTGAGCCTGCGCAAAGCTGTCATCCCATTAATTATTTATTTTCCAGATATTCGTTGATGCTCGCTACCAACGCATCCGGGTCTGTTGCATGGACTGCGCAGGCCTCCTCGATCGACTCCCCGCTCGCTGACGGACAGCCGAGGCAATGCATGCCAATCTCTAAGAAAAACTTCGCCGTCGATGGGTCGAGCTTTAAAACATCTGCAATGATCATATCTTTTGTTACCTTCATTTTTCTTCCTCCTCTTTTTGTTCTGTATCTTTGGTTTTATCTATCTGGCCAGCTTCCTCCCGCCGCTCCGCATGATCGCGGGCAGAAGACTCGCTTTCCTGCTGGTCCGGAACAGCCGGGCGGAACTCCGGCGGCTTTGCCGCAGGCGTATCAGCCGTGCTATCCTTCGGTTCATCCTCAAGCGGCTCGCCTAAAAACAGCTTTTCAAATTCCTCGCCGCTGATTTTCTCCCGCTCGATGAGCGCATTGGCCACGCGGGTCAGCCGCTCAAAATTCTCCTGCAGGAGCTTCTCGCACCGGTTATAGCAGGTGCGCACAATATTTCTGATCTCCTCGTCGATCTCCGCAGCGACCTCTTCACTGTAGTTTTTCGACTGCGCCAAATCTTTACCGATGAACACTTCGTGCGCCGAGCCGCCATAACTGATCGGCCCAAGCCGCTCGCTCATACCATACTGCGTCACCATTTTACGCGCAATGTCAGTCGCACGCTCGATGTCGTTCGACGCGCCTGTGCTGATATCGTCGAGCGCGACCGCTTCTGCGACACGCCCGCCCAACAGGACAACGATCTCATCAATCATTTCCATTTTGGAACGGTACCACTTATCCTCCGACGGGAGGTGCATCGTATAGCCGCCCGCCATACCGCGCGGAATGATCGACACCTCATGCACCTTATCCTGGGACGGCAGAAGCCGCGTAATCACCGCGTGCCCCGCCTCGTGGAAGGCCGTCAGCTTATTCTCATGCGCCGTAATCTTGCGCGATTTCTTCTCCGTGCCAACGACAACCTTCATCATCGCATCCTCAAGGTGATGGCTGTGGATTTTCGTGTCGTTTTCCCGCGCTGCCAGGAGCGCCGCCTCGTTCATCAGGTTTTCAAGATCTGCGCCCGTAAAGCCTGCCGTCGTCTTTGCAATGACGCTCAAATCAACGTCGTCCCCGAGCGGCTTCCCTTTTGAATGCACCTTCAAAATCGCCTCCCGGCCCACTACATCCGGCACGCCGACGACAACCTGCCGGTCAAAGCGGCCCGGACGCAGAAGCGCAGGGTCTAAGATATCCGGACGGTTCGTCGCAGCAAGGATGATGACGCCCGCATTTTCCCCGAAGCCGTCCATCTCAACCAGAAGCTGGTTCAGCGTCTGTTCCCGCTCGTCATGCCCGCCGCCGAGCCCGGCGCCGCGCTGGCGGCCGACCGCGTCGATCTCGTCGATAAACACGATACAGGGGCTGTTCTTCTTCGCCTGCTCAAACAAATCGCGCACGCGTGATGCGCCGACGCCGACAAACATCTCCACAAAGTCAGAGCCGCTGATGCTGAAAAACGGCACGCCCGCCTCGCCGGACACCGCCTTTGCAAGCAGCGTCTTACCGGTTCCCGGAGGGCCTACGAGCAGGACGCCGCGCGGAATCCGCGCGCCCAGGTCGATAAACTTTTTCGGATATTTCAAAAATTCAACGATTTCTTCCAGTTCCGCCTTTTCCTCATCCGCGCCCGCAACGTCGGAGAACAACACCTTTTTCTTATTGGTGTCCACGTTCATCTTCGCCTTGCTCTTGCCGAACGACATCGCCTTTCCGCCGCCCTGCGACTGCTGCATGAAGAAAATATAGATGAATACCAGAAGCCCGACCGTGCCGAGTATCGGCAAAAGCGACAGCCACCACGGCTGGCTCGCCGGCGCCTCCGTATTGTATTTCAGCTTCCCGTCCCGCACCTGCGCGCGGATCGTATCGCCCAAATCCTGTTCAAACACCAGAATGTTCGGGATATCGACCTCAATTTCCGTTACCTTGTCCGAAATCACCTTGCCATTTGTATCTGTGACCTTGATTGGCTCCGAGAGCTTGGCATACGCCTTGTTATCCACAATGGTAAGCTCCGTTACACGCCCCGCCTCAATCTCGCGGAACAAGTCGGAATAGACTTTTTCAACGGCCGTAGGCTGCGAGCCAAGCAGCATATACGCAAACAGCGTCAGCACAATGAGCAAGACCGCATAAAAGCCAAAGCTCTTCCAATATTTCTTCAAACTATCCACTCCTCTGCCCATAACGATTCTTTTAACGGAGGCAGGGTGCACCACCTTCCTCCCCCGTTGTATGAGGAAAATTGCTTCCGCTGTCCGCATCAGCTGCAATAGGGAAACAGCAGAAATGCAAATCATTTTCACTACCACGTTATCTTAGCATAAAATGCGTATAAATACAACAATCTTTACAAATTGTTTAAAAATTATTCGTTTTCATACACGCTGCGCTTCAAAACCCCGACATAGGGAAGGTTGCGGTGCTTCTGCGCATAATCAAGGCCGTATCCGACCACAAACTCATCCGGGATTTCAAAACCGGTGTAGTCGACCTTGACCTCCGTTTTCCGCCGCGACGGCTTGTCAAGGATGGTGCAGATCCGCAGGCTCGCAGGCTCGCGCCCGAGCAGCAGCTCGCGCACATAGTTGAGCGTCAGCCCGCTGTCGATGATATCCTCGACGAGCAGTACGTCCTTGCCCTTGATGGAATTGTCCAAATCCTTTTCCACCGTGACAATGCCGGACGACTTCGACGACGCGCCGTAGCTCGACACACTCATAAAGTCGATTTCCACCGGTACGGTGAGCTTCCGCATCAAATCGACGGCAAACATCACGCCGCCCTTTAACAGCGTAACGACCAGCACCGTTTTGCCCGCATAGTCGCGGCTGATTTGCTCCGCAAGCTCGCTCACCTTCGCGTCCAGCTCCTCCGCAGAGATCAGGACGCGTTCCACATCCTCATGAATCTTCATTTACCGCCCCTCCCAAAATACAATCTTCAGTATGGTTTTTGTGCCCTCCAACACAGGATACAACGCACTCCGCCTGTGGCCGCAAACCCATAGGATTTCCCCTCCGCAGCCGATAAGCGGAACGCGCCCGCGCATAGGCGCGCTAACCTTTTCATCTATGAGATATTCCTTCAGTTTCTTTTTCCCTTCCATACCGAACGGGGCAAATATGTCGCCGTTTTTTCTGCTTCTTATATATATTTGCCCGCTCATGGAATTATAATCAAAATATGCACAGTTTTTTTGTCCAAAATCCGCTTCAGCCGCAAACTGCTCCTTTGTGAGCAAACGGCTGAAAAACCATGTATCCGCCTCTTTTACATACTGCTTTTCCCCGATCAGCAGCGGATAGGAAAAGCCCCCGTCAGTGTCCTGCGCGCGGTAAATCCGCACTGCGCCGTACTCCCGGCGTGCAAACAGCGTATCTGTTATGGAAACAGCCTTACCCTGCATATTACCATGGAACAGCGCGTCGCAGCGCATCACAGCCGCATAGGACGGTGCCGTACCCATCCGCGCAATCGTCTGCCGGAGCACGCGCAGCCTGGGCGCGCGCTCGGCCGCACAGTAGCCCTCCACGTCGACGGTATAACCGCCGTCCTTCTGCTCCGTCACAAGACGCGCCTCCAACTCGGCTGCGCGCTCGTTCAGGTACTGTGCGTCAAGCGCCAGAAGCAGCGCGTTGTCCGCAAGCGTTTCAATCAAATTCGGGTTATATTCCGCCGCAAGCTGCGGCAAAAGCCGGCTGCGGATCCGGTTACGCGTATAGTCCTCCGACAGATTTGTCGCATCCGTCCTGTATTCCTGGCCAAGCTGCTGCAAATACGCCTCGATCTCCGCGCGCGCTACGCACAAAAGCGGGCGTACTACGCCGTCAGCGCGGCGCAGCTGGATTCCCTTTAGCCCGTCAATGCCGCTGCCGCGCAGAAAGTACATCAGGCTCGTTTCCGCATTGTCGTTTTTGTTGTGCGCAGTAGCAATTTTATTAAGCGCGCAGCGTTCTTTCAGCTCGGAAAAGTAGTCATAGCGTACCTGCCGGGCCGCCGCCTCGACGCCCTGCGCGCTGTCGCGCGCAATCTTTTTTACATCAGCGCGCAAAACGAACAGCTCCATGCCATGTGCCGCGCACAAGCTGCGGCAGAAGGCCTCGTCCGCGTCCGCGTCCGCGCCGCGCAGCATGTGGTTCACATGCGCCGCATACAGCGTCAGCGAAAGCCGCTCTTTCAGCGATAACAAAACCCGCAAAAGGCAGACCGAGTCTGCCCCGCCCGACAGGCAAACCAACACGCGGTCTCCCTGTCCCAGCAAAGCGTTGCAAATACAAAACCGTTCAATTTTCTGTTCAAATCCCAAACTATCGTCCATCACATTTCCTCGTCGTGCTGCCGGTCCAAATGCATGAACTTCGTATGCGCGCCGTCCCACCACAGCTTAATCGTACCCGTTTCGCCGTTGCGGTGCTTGGCGATAATGCACTCTGCAATATTTTTATCCGGCGTATCCGGATTGTAATACTCGTCGCGGTATAAAAACATAACAATGTCCGCATCCTGCTCGATCGCGCCGGACTCACGCAGGTCGGACAGCATGGGGCGCTTGTTCGTCCGGCTCTCCGGGCCGCGCCCAAGCTGGGACAGCGTCACGACCGGGACCTGGATCTCCTTTGCTAAAATCTTGAGCGAACGCGAAATCTCCGACACCTCGGTCTGCCGGTTGTCGCCCTTGCTGCGGCCCGACCCCTGCATAAGCTGCAAATAGTCGATAATAACGAGCCCGAGGCCGTGCTGCTGCTTGAGCCGCCGGCACTTCGCGCGGATATCGGAAACCGAAATCATCGACGAATCGTCAATGAAGATCGGCGCCTTTTCAAGCTGCTGTAAATTCTCCCCAATGCTGACCCAATCGTTTGCGTCGAGCGTGCCGTCCTTGAGCTTGTTGCCGCCGACCATCGCCTCCGAGCAAATAATGCGGCTCGCAAGCTGCTCGCGCGACATTTCGAGGTTAAACACCGCCGTCGGCACGCCGTGGCGGATCGCCGCATTTTGCGCGATGTTGAGCGCAAAGCTCGTCTTACCCATCGCAGGACGCGCGGCGATGATTACAAGGTCGCTCTTTTGCAGGCCGGCCGTCATCTGGTCGATATAGCCAAACCCCGTCGGCACGCCGGTGACCTTGCCCTTGTTGGCCGCCATCTCCTGCATCATCCGGAATGTGTCGCCCAAAAGCTCCTTGATGTGGACGACTCCATGCGAGTCTTTGCCCTGCAAAATGTCAAAAATCAGCTTTTCCGACTTTTCCAGAACCGTCTCCGGGTCGTCCGTCGCCTCATAGCCCATGTTCACAATGGACGTGCCGGCCTCTATCAGACGGCGCAACAGCGCCTTCTGCGCCACAATATCGGCATACTGTGTAATATTGGCCGTCGTCGGCAC
>DVOF01000156.1 GCA_018713805.1 Candidatus Aphodoplasma excrementigallinarum
GGTAGAGGCGTACTCTATTAAAAATTTAAAGTAGGATGGAAGGAAGGTAGTAACATGACACAGACAATTGCAACGATTGCGCTGGTGATTTTTGCCGTATTTATGCTTTTGATCGGTATTCTGAGCATGCGCAAAACACAGACGATGGAAGGTTTCCTGTTAGGCGGGAGAAATATGGGGCCGTGGATATCGGCCTTTGCCTATGGGACTTCCTATTTTTCTGCCGTGGTGTTTATCGGCTATGCCGGCATGCATGGGTGGAAGATCGGTATCGGAAGCATATGGATTGGTATCGGCAACGCACTGGTGGGCTGTTATCTGGCGTGGAAGCTGCTTGCGCGGCGGACACGGTCGATGACACATCGGATTCAAGCGTCCACAACGCCGGAGTTTTTACAGGAGCGCTTTGGTTCCTCGTCCATGAAGATTTATGCGGCTGTTATTATTTTCGTGTTTTTGGTGCCTTATGCAGCCAGTGTTTACAAGGGTTTGGGCGTTTTGTTTTCCGCGATTTTCCCTGGTGCGTCGGAGGTCGTCTGCATGGCGATTGTCGCGGGTCTTACGGCGGTATACCTGGTGCTTGGCGGCTATGTTGCGACGGCGGTCAACGATTTTATACAGGGGATTATCATGCTGGTAGGCGTTGTGCTGCTGGTTGTGGCGATTCTGACCCGGCCGGAGGTCGGCGGGATTGCCGGCATGTTTGAGCAGCTTGCGGTTGTGCCGGCAAGCGAAGTTGTGCCGGGCGGCGGCAGCCAGCTCGTCAACTTCTGGGGCGGCGATTCGCTGCAGTTCCTTTTGACAAATATCCTGCTGACAAGCATCGGCGTTTGGGGCTTGCCGCAGATGGTGCATAAATATTATACGATAAGCGACGAATCGCAGATCAATAAGGCGACTATTATTTCTACCGTGTTTGCACTGGTGATTGGCATTGGCGCTTACCTGGTCGGCTCGACAAGCCATCTCTTTTTGGAGGCGGCGCCGGACGGCGCACCGCTTGTTGGCTATGACAATGTGATGCCGACAATTCTGATGCAGGCGCTCACGGGCAATGTATGGCTCAATATCCTGCTTAGCATCATCATGCTGCTGCTGTTGTCGGCCTCCATGTCGACGCTGGCAGCAATCGTGCTGACATCGAGCTCGGCAATCTCGGTCGATATTGTTAAGGCGGTTAAACCGGGCATCAGTGATAAGAGCCAGATGCTGATCATGCGGCTTTTGTGCCTGCTGTTCGTGGTTTTGTCCTTTATCTTTGCTACGCTCAATATTTCATTCATTGTAAATATCATGTCGTTCTCGTGGGGCGTTGTGGCCGGTTCGTTTATTGGCCCCTACATTTGGGGATTGTACTCGAAAAAGGTTACAAAAGCCGGCGCATGGGCCGGTACGCTGTCCGGGCTTGTTGTGGTCGGCGTGCTTCTGATCATCTTTACGGCGGCGAGCGGGTTTGAAGCGGCAAAGGCGCTTGCGCCGGAGTTCGGCGTTGCGGCGATGGCGGTGTCGTTGATTGCCGTGCCGGTTGTAAGCCTGTTTACAAAGAAACTGGACCCAAGCATTATCGAGAAGTGTTTTAATAAATAATTTTAATGTGACGATCGGATTTTATGATAGATTGAGGAGAGGAATAACATGATTTGGAACGAGCAAGTGGAATGTGCGGACAGGGCGTTTTTTGAGCAGACGACGATGGAACGACTGCGTGATGTGGTTAAGCGGTGCTATGATAATGTACCTTTTTATAAAAAAGCATTGGACAGCGTCGGGGTAAAGCCAGAGGATATTCATTCCCTGAAAGATTACCAGAAGGTTCCCTTTACGGTGAAGAATGACCTTCGCGACAATTATCCGTATGGGCTGTTTGCCGTTCCAAAGCGCGACATCGTGCGGATCCACGGCTCGTCCGGCACGACGGGCAAGCCGATCATCGTCGGCTACACCAAGGGCGACCTCGACGTGTGGAAGGAGTGTATTTCTCGCCTGATTTATATGGCGGGCGGGAGCGCGGACGACATTGCGCAGATATGCTTCGGCTATGGGCTGTTTACGGGCGCGTTTGGCCTGCATCAGGGGCTTGAGAATGTCGGCGCAACCGTCATCCCGATGTCGACGGGCAACACAGAAAAGCAGCTCATGATTATGAAGGATCTCGGGACAACGCTGCTCGTTGCGACGCCGTCGTACGCGATGTATATTTCCGAAGTGATGGAGGAAAAGGGCTACAAGCCGGAAGACTTCCAGCTCCGGATCGGCATGCTCGGCGCGGAGGGCCACACCGAGCAGATGCGCCGGGAGATTGAGAAACGGCTCGGCATCAAGGTAACGGAGAACTATGGCCTTAGCGAGGTAATGGGGCCGGGCGTGTGCGGCGAGTGCGAATACCAGGACGGCATGCATATCAACGAGGATCACTTCCTGATTGAGATTATTGACCCGGAGACGGGCGAGGTACTGCCGGACGGCGAGAAGGGCGAGGTCGTCATTACGACGTTGACCAAGCAGGGAATTCCCATGCTGCGCTACCGTACGCGCGATATTTCGTATATCATGACAGAGCCGTGCAAGTGCGGCCGCACGACGAAGAAGCTGGCCAAGATTCAGGGCCGCAGCGACGACATGCTGATTATCAAGGGTGTAAACGTCTTCCCGTCGCAGGTCGAGAGCGTGCTTGTCGGGATGGAGCATATCAGCCCGCACTATCTGCTCGTTGTGACCAAGAAAGGCTACACCGACGCGCTTGAAGTACGCGTGGAGCTTGCGGACGAGTCGCTTTTGGAAAAGTTTTCTGCGCTTGAGGAATTGGAAAAGACAGTAAAGCAGAAAATCCATACGGTGCTCGGCATTGACGCGAAGGTGCGCCTTGTTGAGCCGAAGAGTATTGAGCGGTTTGTCGGCAAGGCAAAGCGCGTGCTCGACCTGCGTGGTGAGCAGACAAAGTAAGCTTGCTGTTTGGAGGATGGTTGGATGAAGAAAGTGAAGATAACCGTTTTAAAGACGATGTTGGACGAAGAGCTGGCAAAGGAGTACGGCGCGGAAGGGCTGACCGCGTGCCCCATGCTGAAGGCGGGGCAGGTGTTCTACGCGGATTATGCAAAGCCGGATGGCTTTTGCGATGAGGCATGGAAGGCCATCTACCAATACGCGTTTGCACTTTCGCACGGTGCGGGAAGCGATGTGTTTTACTATGGGGACTGGATACGCAAGCCCGGCGTGGCGATTTGCAGCTGTAACGATGGGCTGCGCCCGGTTATCTTTAAGCTGGAAGCGACGGATGAGCCGTCTGAAATCGATTATACGCCCGTCCGGTAATATCCCGATGGGCTGGTATATTGTGTTTGATATTTGAAGAAACAGGGGTGGGACGAATGAAACAGTTAATGCTCGGCAACGAGGCGGTTGCCCGCGGCGCATATGAGGCCGGGGTAAACGTCGTGTCCTCTTATCCGGGGACGCCAAGCACAGAAATCACAGAAAACATTGCAAAATATGACGACGTATACAGCGAGTGGGCGCCGAATGAGAAGGTTGCGCTCGAGGTTGCGATTGGCGCGTCGTTTTCCGGCGCGCGCGCAATGACCTGCATGAAGCATGTCGGCGTAAACGTCGCGGCGGACCCGCTTTTCACCGTCAGCTACACGGGCGTAAACGGCGGCCTTGTGATTTGCGCAGCGGACGACCAGGGGATGCACTCGTCCCAGAACGAGCAGGATTCGCGCAATCTTGCCATATCGTCGAAGGTGGCAATGCTTGAGCCGTCGGACAGCCAGGAATGTAAGGACTTTACGAAGCTGGCATTCGATATCAGCGAGGAGTATGACACGCCGGTAATGCTGCGCCTTTCGACGCGGATTTCGCACTCGCAGAGCCTGGTTGAGGTCGGCGAGCGGGAGGAGCGCGCGCGCAAAGACTATGTGAAGAATCCGGGCAAATACGTCATGATGCCAGCGATGGCAAAGGCGCGCCACGTTGTTGTGGAAGATCGGCTCGTGAAGCTCACAGCCCTGAGCGAGAAGCTTGCAAAAGAGGAAATCAATACTGATAAGATCGGCGTGATTACGGCTGGCATTGCATACCAGTATGCCAAGGAGGCGCTTGGCGATGCGGCGTCGTATCTGAAGCTGGATATGGTAAACCCGCTTCCTGTAGAGGCAATTAAAGCATTTGCAGAGAAGCATGAGAAAGTTTATGTAATAGAGGAGCTCGACCCGGTGATTGAGAAGCACTGCCGGGAGATCGGCGTTGACGTAATCGGCAAAGAGGCGTTTACGCTTTTGGGCGAATACACCGCCCCAATGGTTGCGAAGGCGGTACTGGGCAAGGATGCGGCAGAGCACACCGAGGCCGGGGAGGATACGCCGGTACGGCCGCCGGTTATGTGCCCGGGATGTCCGCACCGTGGGATGTTCTACGTGTTGAAAAAGCTCGGCCTCACGGTATGCGGCGACATCGGCTGCTATACGCTCGGCGCGCTTGCGCCGCTGCAAAGCATCGATGCGTGCGTATGTATGGGCGCGAGTATCGGTATGGCGCACGGTATGGAAAAGGCGGCCGGCGCGGACTTTAGAAGAAACACCGTTGCGATTATCGGCGATTCGACGTTTATCCATTCCGGCATTACGGGGCTGATCGACGTTGTATACAATAAGGGTAACAGCACGGTAATCATTCTCGACAATTCGATTACGGGTATGACCGGGCATCAGCCAAACCCGACGACGGGTTTTACGATCAAAAACGAGCCGACCAAGCAGGTCAATCTCATCACGCTGGCGCAGGCGGTCGGCGTCAGCCCGGAGCATATCCGCGTGGCGGACCCGTTTGATTTGGACAATTTTGAGAAGGTTGTAAAAGAGGAAGTCGCGGCGGACGAACCATCGGTTATCATCTCGCAGAGGCCATGTGCGCTGCTTAAGTTTGTAAAATACGACGGCTGCTGTGAAATTACCGATAAGTGCAAAAAGTGTAAGATGTGCTTAAAGCTCGGATGCCCCGCCATTACGAACAAAGACGGCGTGATTGCCATTGATACGTCGCTGTGCAACGGGTGCGGGCTGTGCCAGAACATCTGCAAATTCGGAGCAATTGAGAAAGTAGGTGGAAGCGATGCGTGAGGGAAAGAGTGTGATGATCGTCGGCGTCGGCGGACAGGGCACGCTTCTTGCGAGCCGGATTCTGGGAAACGTCGTTATTGAAGAGGGCTACGACGTGAAGGTGTCGGAGGTACATGGCATGGCGCAGCGCGGCGGCAGCGTCGTGACGTATGTAAAATACGGCGAAAAGGTATACGCGCCGATCATTTCTGAAGGGGAAGCGGATATCATCCTGTCGTTTGAGGAGTTGGAGGCGTACCGCTACCTGCCGTACTTGAAAAAGGGCGGCACGCTGATTGTCAACGCGCAGGAAATTGACCCCATGCCGGTTATCACCGGTGCGGCAAAATACCCGGCGGATATTATTCAAAAATTGAAGGACAAAGCGGACGGCGTAATCGCCATTGATGCGCTCGCGCTTGCCAATGAAGCGGGCAACAGCAAAGCGGTCAACGTCGTGTTGCTCGGCGTTTTGGCAAAGAGCAGCGGCATTGCGGAGGAAAAGTGGCTCGAGGCAGTCAGAAAGACGGTCCCGCCGAAGTTTTTGGATGTGAATGTAAAAGCGTTTGCACTTGGTTATCACGCTTGATTGAGATTTTATAAAAGCAGGGGTGTTAAAAATGCAGAAATACTGGAATGAGCCGGCGGAAAGGATGAGCCGCAGCGATATCGAGGCAAGGCAGAGCGAATTGCTTGTGAAGCTGGTGGAGCGCGTCTACAACAATGTGCCGCACTACCGTGCTAAAATGGACGAGGCAAAGCTGAAGCCGTCCGACATCAAGTCGATTGCCGACTTGCCGAAGCTGCCATTCACCTATAAGCAGGATTTGCGCGACACGTATCCGTTTGGAATGGTAGCGTGCCCGATGGACGATATCATCCGGATTCACGCGTCAAGCGGGACGACCGGCAGACAGACGGTTGTTGCCTGTACGCGCAACGACATTGAAATGTGGAGCGAGATCGTGGCCCGCGCGCTTGTTGCGGCCGGCGCGTCGAAGAGTTCCATGGTGCAGGTGTCGTACGGGTATGGGCTGTTTACCGGCGGGCTTGGCGCACATTATGGGGCGGAGAAGCTCGGCGCGGCTGTTGTGCCGACGTCGGCGGGCAACACAAAGCGGCAGATTCAGTCCATGCACGACTTTGGCAGTACGCACCTCTGCTGTACGCCGTCTTATGCGCTCTACATCGCAGAATCGATTGAGGACATGGGGCTCGACATCAATGAATTTAAATTGCAGGCAGGCGTATTCGGCGCGGAGCCGTGGACGGAGGAGATGCGCCGGGAAATTGAGCGGCGGCTGCATATCAAGGCATATGATATCTATGGCCTGAGCGAGATCATCGGGCCGGGCGTTTCGTACGAGTGTGAGGCGCAGGGCGGCATGCACATCAATGAAGACTATTTTATCCCAGAGATTATCGACCCGAATACCGGCGAGGTGCTGCCGGCCGGGAGCAAGGGCGAAATTGTGTTTACAACGCTGACAAAGGAGGGGCTCCCGCTCATCCGATACCGTACGCGCGACATTACGTCCCTCAACTACGAGCAGTGTCCATGCGGGAGGACGTTTGTACGCATGAACAAGCCGCAGGGCCGCAGCGACGATATGCTCATCATCCGCGGCGTCAATGTGTTCCCGTCGCAGGTTGAGGACGTTCTGCTCAAAATGGGCGAAACGTCGCCGTATTATATGCTGATTGTTGACCGGGTCGGAACGCGTGACACGTTGGAGATACAGGTAGAACTGTCGGACAGCATGTTTTCTGACGCAGTTAAGGGGATTGAAGACCTGGAGAAAAAAATACAGGCTAATATCGAAAGTACGCTGGGGATTTCGGCAAAAATCAAGCTGGTGGAGCCAAAGAGCATTCAGCGCAGCGAGGGGAAAGCCGTGCGCGTGATCGATAAGCGGAAATTAGTTTAATAAAAAGCGAAGGCGCCTGAAAAGGCGCCTGTCTTCGCGTTATAATCGGGAATGGGAGGCCTGTGACATGGAAATTCTCAACCACCGCGGCGGCCTTGTGCGCTTCCGCGACGCAATCAACAATAAAGACAGCGTGCGCGTCGGCTTTATCGGCGGCTCCATTACGCAGGAAAGCGCAAAAATCAACTGGCCGGAGTTTGTTAGTGCGTGGGTCAAGGAGCGCGCGGGCGATAAGCCGGTATATATTGAAAATATCGGCATCGGCGCGACGGGGAGCGACATTGCGGCGTTCCGGTTTTGCTGGGAGATGGCGGACAAGGACTGCGATTTGATTTTTGTTGAGTTTGCGGTCAACGACGAGGGGGTTGACACCCATCTGCGCAACCGCAGCCGGGAAGGACTGGTGCGCAAAATTTTGCAGAAAACGGGCGCGGATATCGTGTTCGTCTATACGTATATCCAGGATATGCTCCCGGATATACTGGCTGGTAAGGTGCCGCCCTCCATTGCGGAGTTTGAGGCAATTGCGGAGCATTACGGCATTGGCAGCGTGTGGATGGCCAAGGCGGCAATCGACGCGGCAAACCGGGGATTCGTCAGCTTTGAGAATTTTCTTGGCGACGGCCTGCACCCGAACCCGCTTGGCAGCAGTATCTATGCCGGCGCGGTAAATGAGTTTTTGTCGCAGGAATTGAAGCTAACGTCCGCGGCTGCGCCGCGCGACACATCGCCCATGTTTGCCGATAACTGGGAGGGTGCGTCTGTTATCCCGCTTGACCAGATAAAGACGGAGGGCTGCTGGTATATCCGCTCGCTGTATAACGACGATTTCCGGTATGCGCTCTACACGTCGTCGCTGACGGCGAAGGCGACGGTGACATGCCGGTGCAAAACGCTGGCCTTGTGCCTTCTGCATGGGAGCCGGTGCGGGATGCTCCGCTACCGGATCGACGGCGGCGCATGGGTCACGGAGGAGAGAGAGGTCGTGGACTGGATGGGCGCGGCAAACTTTCCGTGGCAGCTGTTGCTCATTGACGAAACAGAGGAAAAGGAGCACTCGGTTGAGCTGATGTGTGAAAAAACAGCGCGGGAATGCGGTTCAAGCCTTTACATTGCCTATGTCGGTATAGTATAATGGATTCAGGGCAAAGGGTTTCGGAAAAATATCTATTATAAAAAGAACAGGAGGCAGGGAACATGAACGTAAAGCAGATTTCTGTATTTGTGGAAAACAAAAAGGGCAGGCTGGCTGAGATAACCAAGGCTTTGGCAGACAATAAGATCGACATCAGCGCGCTCTCGATTGCCGACACGACGGATTTTGGGATTCTGCGCCTGATTGTAAACAAGCCGAACGCGGCGGAGTCGATCCTGAAGGAAAAGGGGCTTGCGGTCAAGGCGACGGAAGTTATCGCCATCGGCGTGGCGGATGAGCCGGGCGGCCTTGCCGTTGCGTTGCAGCGGCTCGATCAGGAGCATATCAGTATTGAATATATGTATGCATTTGTGGGCAAGACGACAAACGAGGCGCTGGTTATCCTGCGCGTAGAGGAGCAGGAGCGTGCCGTTGCGGTATTAAACGGCTGCGACGGGGTGCGCGTCCTGTCAAGCGACGAGGTATACAGCTTATAATTTAACGATTCGAGGTTTTTTAGGACAATGGCATTTGATTTGCAGAAAGAATTTGGAATATCAGAAGAAGTGATGCGGCTTGTGTCGGAGGCGGAAAAGTCCGCCTCCGGCTGTTTTGCACGTGCGGAAGAAATTGCGTGGCATAACCAGGCCAAAGTGATGAAGGCGTTTGCCGACAACCGTATTGGCGAGGCGCATTTTGTCCCGACGTCGGGATACGGATATAACGATATGGGGCGCGACGCGATTGACCGCGTATACGCGCAGGCGTTTGGGTGCGAGGATGCGCTCGTGCGCCACAATCTTATATCCGGCACGCATGCAATATCGACCGCACTGTTTGGCGTATTGCGCCCGGGCGATACGCTTGTTGCTGCAACGGGCAAGCCGTATGATACGCTGGAGGAGGTCGTGGGCATCCGCGGAGAGGGCTGCGACGGCTCACTCCGGGATTTTGGCGTACAGTACCGGCAGGTGGACCTGCTCGACGGGAAAGCAATTGACTTTGACGGTATCCGGGCGGCGATCGACGATACGGTGAAGGCAGTCCTGCTCCAGCGGTCGAAGGGATACGCATGGCGGGACACGTTTTCCGTGGCGCAGCTTAACGAGGTAATCGACTTTGTACACGATATTCGCCAGGATATCGTCTGCATTGTTGACAACTGCTACGGCGAGTTTGTAGAAACGGAGGAACCGCGCGGCGACCTGCTTGTCGGCTCGCTCATTAAAAACCCGGGCGGCGGACTCGCACAGACGGGGGGCTATATTGCGGGCAAAACGCGATATGTTGAGCTTGCTGCCTACCGGCTTACTTCGGTTGGGCTTGGTAAGGAGTGCGGCGCGTCGCTTGGACAGAATAAGCCCATGCTGCAGGGCTTTTTCATGGCGCCGCATATTGTGGCGCAGGCAGTGAAGAGCGCGTGCCTGTGCAGCGCGGTGTTTGACAAGCTGGGGTTTCCGGTTTGCCCGGGCGTGGACGACGCGCGCGGGGATATTATTACATCGGTGAAGTTTGGCGACGCGGATTTGGTGATTGCGTTTTGCCAGGGGATTCAGAAGGGCGCGCCGGTCGACTCGTTTGTAGAGCCGCAGCCGTGGGATATGCCCGGTTACGCCGACCAGGTCATCATGGCGGCGGGCGCGTTTGTGCAGGGCGCGTCGATTGAGCTGAGCGCGGACGCGCCGATTCGCCCTCCATACATTGCCTACATGCAGGGCGGCCTGACGTATGAGTCGGCAAAGCTTGGGATCATGACGGCGGCGCAGAAGGTTTTGGACACGATGAAACAAAAATAGGGGAGGCGGCGTGATGAAGCTGTCTGTATGTATCGACGCGGTGATGCGTGGGATATCGCCTGCGCAGGCGCTTGCGAGGCTGAAGCGTATCGGCGTGGAAGCGTTTGAATTATGGGGATGGTGGGACAAGGATATGGACGCGCTCTACAGCGAGGTAAAGTCCACCGGCCTTGTTCCGGCGGCAATGTGTACCAGGATGGTGAGCCTGACCGAGCCGGACCAGCGGGAGGCGTATTTGCTCGGCCTGCGCGAGTCGGTAGCGGCGGCGCAAAAGATTGGCTGTAAAACGCTGATTTCCCAGACGGGGGACGACACAGGGGCGGACAGGGCATCCCAGCATCAAAGCCTGGCCGACGGGCTGCGTGCGGCTGCGCCCATTTTGGAAGCGGCTGGGGTTACGCTCGTTGTGGAGCCGCTCAATACATATGTAGACCATGAGGGCTATTATCTGTCGAGCAGCGCAGAGGGCTTTGCACTGATTGAGGAAGTGGGCAGCCCAAACGTCAAGCTGCTGTACGATATTTACCACCAGCAGATCATGGAGGGAAATATCATCGATACGGTGACGAAAAACATCGAAAAAATCGGCCATTTCCACGCTGCCGGCGTTCCTGGACGGCATGAGCTGCAAAGCGGCGAGCTCAACTACCGCGCAATATTTGACGCGATTGACGCATCGGGATACGCAGGCCATATCGGTCTGGAATATTTCCCGGAAGGCGCGCCGGAGGAGGGGATCCTCGACTGGCTGCCGCATAAGGAATAGGATAACAAATCCTGCCAAAGAAAGGTTCTTGGCGGGATTTGTTTTATAAAACCTAATAAAATTAAGCTTGCCTGTGGTTGACAAAGGATTTTTTCTGTGATAGACTAAACACCATATTAGCGGAAGGGGATTTCCGCAAATAAAAATCTGGAGTGACTCCAAAATGAAACTCTCAATCCCGTCACGGGTCGGGCCGCTTACAAAGATTGCGATGCCATGCTTTGTCGAACAGCTTTTGCTTGTCGTCGTCAACGTCTTATCCACCATGATCGTCGGCCAGCTTGGTAAGGCGGAGCTTTCCGCCTCGTCGATGAGTAACCAGCTTGTAAACTGGCTGCAATGCGCTTATGTCGGCCTTGGGTCCGGCGCGACTGTCGTCATCGGGCGAATGTGGGGCAAGGGCGACCGGGAGGGCGCGGCCCGGGGGTTTATGCAGTCGCTCAAGCTGACGGTCCTCGTCAGCATAACTGTTTTGATTCTCACCGTTGTGTTTGAAAACGCAATCGTATCTCTGTTTTTTGGCGGCGCGGAACAGGCCGTTATCGACAACATCCACACCTATTTCTTTTATTGTATGATCGGAATGCCGGCGACAGCCATTGCAAATGTAATCGGCGCGAGTCTGCGCGGCGTCGGGGATAATAAAACGCCTCTGTATACGACGGCGGTTCTCAATGTCGTTAATCTCGTTTTGAGCTTTTTGTTGATTTTCGGCGTGCCGTCGCTTGGGATTCCGCGGATGGGGATTGCCGGCGCGGGGATTGCGATTTCAAGCGCACGTGTTGTCAGCGCGGTATTTATTATCGTATACATATTCATCAAAAAGAAACCGATCCTGCCGGGCCGCTATGAGCTGGGCTTCCACGGTGAAACGGTCCGCCGTGTGACGCGTGTAGGCATTCCTTCGGCGGTGGAGCAGATCGTATTCCAGGGAGGGTTTGTCATTTTGCAGTCCCTGCTGATTGGGTTTGGGACGGTGTTCCAGGCCGGGTATCAGATCGGCGCAAATTTAAACAACATTATTTGTGCGCCCTCAATGGCCATGGGTGTCGCATGTACGGCCCTGATCAGCCAGACGCTTGGGAAACGGGACTGGGAAGGTGCAAAGGAGTACGTAAAGGCGGCGAATTTCATTATCTATACCGTGTTTATCGGAATCAGTATACTGATGTTTCTTGCTGCACCGGTATTTTCCAGAATGTATTCGAGCGACCCGGAGGTTATTGCGGAGGGGACGTTCTTTGCCCGGATGTTTGCGCTTATGGCATTGCCGATCGGCGTCATGCAGTCGATGGCCGGCGTACTGCGCGGCGCAGGCGACGCGAAGTATATCGCCGTGACAAATGTGGTTGGCCTTTGGCTCATGCGCGTGTGCCTGGTGTGGCTGCTTTCCATCTGGACTGGGAACGGGCACCTTGCTGTTGTGATTGGCTGCGGTTCCGACTTTTTATGGCGCGCAATCTCCTATGCGTTGCGTGTGAGAAAGGGGAACTGGCTCCATATCCGCGTATGAGAGTCTGGATCCGAGGATATCTGTGACAGATATCCTCTCTTTTTTTGTGCTTTCATGATATCTTTTGTTAAAAATTTTTTATCGATTGCTTTTCTGCTTATATTGCTTTTTAGTATGCATGCTGCTGTATTC
>DVOF01000157.1 GCA_018713805.1 Candidatus Aphodoplasma excrementigallinarum
GTTTTTTACACTTGGCTCTGACACGGCGTGGGTCAACGATTTACCCTGCACGCTTGACGCCGTACCGCAGCTTGTTGACGGCCGGATGCTGATTCCGGTGCGCTTTGCGGCAGAGAGCCTCGGCTATACGGTAAACTGGTACGAGCCGACACAGACGGTCTATCTCGAAACGCCGGAAAGCTGGGTCGTACAGGAGCCGATGGAACTGAGCATCTTTTTGCACCGGGGCGCTCTTGGTACGTACGATTATAACAAGATGACGATCTTTCAGGAAGCGGACAGAAAGACGAACATCAAGCTGACAGGTATAGGGAACCCATATAATACGGATATGCAGCAGGAGTTTAACATTATGCTGACCAATAGCCCATTGCCGGATATTGTGCAGGGAAGCAGGGAGAATATCAATAAAACCGGCGTATTGGGCGCGTTTATTCCCCTTCAGGACTTGGTGAAGGAGTATGCGCCGAATATCCAGGCGGTATTTGATGAGCATCCGGAGTTTGTCGCCGGCAGCGTTGCGTCCGATGGGAATTTATATTTTATTCCAAACTTGGTTGAAAGCAAAGCCTCAGAGGGGTTCTATATCCGCAAGGACTGGCTCGACAAGCTTGGCCTTGCTGTGCCGACGACGGTTGACGAATACTACAACGTGCTGAAGGCGTTCCGTGAGCAGGACCCGAACGGGAATGGCGAGAAAGATGAGGTGCCGTATTTCTATAGTCGCACCGGTATTGACGGCCTGTTACAGCTTTTTGGCGCGTATTCCTCCTGGCATGTCAACGACGCGGGCGAAGTGGTGCATGGTAAGACGGAGGAAGCGTATAAAAATGCAATGAGAGAGCTTCTAAAATGGTACAAAGAAGGGCTGATCGACCAGGAAATCTATTCGCGCGGAAGTGAGAGCCGTGAGTGGCTGCTCGGCGAGAACCTCGGCGGCAGCACGCATGACTGGTTTATGTCAACGGGGACATATAATCGGTATTCGGATACGATCGAAGGCTTTGAGTGGGTGGCGATTGCGCCGCCGGCTGACGTAAACGGCGTTGTAAAAGAAACCTTCTCCCAGAATCTGCTCCAGCCATTTGGCTGGGCAATTTCGATCGATAATCAGTATCCGGTCGAAACGATCAAGTATTTTGACTGGTGGTTCTCAGAGGAGGGGGAAAGAGCGTATTCGTATGGCATTGAGGGCGTTGACTATACGATGGTGGACGGCGAGCCGCAGTATACGGAGGCGGCGCGCAGCAAAGAGAATGGGATCGACTTCTATATGCGTGATATTGGCAGCCTTGAAATTGGCGCTCCGTTGAGCCTTCGGGCAGAGGCCGATAGGATGGAGCCCGCGTCGCGGCAGGGGTTTATGCTCTACAGCAGCCATCCGGAATGGTATGGAGAGCAGTTTCCAAATCTGTCCTATACGTTAGAGGAAAGGCTAACGATACAGGATAAAGGTACGGCAGTTTCCATATTGATTACAGAGTGTCAGCAGAAGTGGCTATTCGGAGTAGAGAATGTAGACGCGACGTGGGAGCAGTATCTTGCCGATTTAGACGCCTGGGGTTATCAGGAGGTGCGTCAGGCACAGCAAAACGCTTATGAGCGGTACCAGGCGGCGCTTGAAGCAGTAGAATAAGTACAGGAAATCGGATATTGCATTTTTGTGAGTTCTATGGCATAATAAGTAAAGAAGCGAGGTATCTGCAAAATAAGCCCCTTTTTTGAGGGGCTTTTGCATGCGTAACACGCGGCTTTGCGGGCGGAAGGAGGCGGGAGGCCATGTTTCAAAAGAAAACGGTACTGATAACGGGCGGAACCGGATCGTTTGGGAACGCTGTTTTACGGCGGTTGCTTGAAACAGATGCCGGTGAAATCCGGGTATTTTCCCGCGACGAGAAAAAGCAGGACGATATGCGGCACTTATATCGGGAGCAGTTCCCAGAGCAGAGCGGACGGGTCAAATACTACATCGGCGATGTACGGGACGTACAGAGCGTGAAGCCTGCCCTGTACGGCGCGGACTTCGTCTTTCATGCCGCCGCGCTCAAGCAGGTGCCGTCCTGTGAGCGGTTCCCGCTGGAAGCCTTTAAAACAAATGTGCTTGGCACGGAAAATGTGCTCGCTGCGGCGGTTGAAAGCGGCGTGCGGCGGGTGGTCTGCCTGTCGACGGACAAGGCGGCCTATCCGGTCAGCGCCATGGGGCTGTCCAAAGCTATGATGGAAAAGGTTGCCGTGGCAAAGGCGGCAAGCGTTTCGCCGGAGCAGATGGCAATCTGCTGTACACGCTTTGGCAACATCATGTGTTCGCGCAGCTCGGTCATCCCGCTGTTTATCAGCCAGATCAAGGCCGGACGGCCTTTGACCGTGACAGAGCCGGACATGACGCGTTTTCTGATGAGTATGGAGGAAGCGGTGGAGCTTGTCCTCTATGCCTTTTTGCACGCACAGAGCGGCGATATACTGGTGCAGAAGGCGCCTGCCTGCACGGTGCAGGTGTTGGCACAGGCGGTTCGGGAGCTGTTTTGCGCGGACAACCCAATTGAGGTGATTGGCGTTCGCCCGGGCGAAAAGCGGAGCGAGACGCTGTTGACCGACGAAGAATACGCTGTGGCGGAAGATTTGGGAAACTTTTACCGGATTTGCGCGGAGCCGCGCATGGACAGGCACAGGCACGCAATGGAAAATCAGCTTTTGAGCGTGGAGCAGGTCAAAGAAAAGCTTCTGAAAGAACCCTTTGTGCGCGGGGAGGCCGCGGCATGGAACAAAGAGGGCAAGGCTTGTACAATGGATTTATACACAGGATACAGAGACGGGATGCTATGAGGCAATGTATGGACGCGGACAACCTTCACCGCAAGCTGAAAAAATAATCTTTCGCCGGTGCGGCGATTACGGTATGGTTTCTAATATGGATTTTGTTGGATTTGTTCTAAAATACAAAGAGAGGGATTCATATGAATCCCTCTCTTTATAGTTTTAACAAAGTTCTGCGCGTAACTCCCGGTACCACTCCCGGGCAAAGCCGAGCCGCGCGGCAATGTCGGCGCAGCTGGAAACCTGTAACAGCTTGTTCAGGCGGGCGAGCGGTTCGGCAGGAATATGCTGCGAGATATGCACCATGTGATAGTACAGCTTGCCGGGCGTATAGCGCATCCGGAGCAGCATCACAATCGGCTCGACCACATATTTGTTATAGTAGAGCAGCGCCTCCGGGTACTGGCCGCGCAGTGTATACTTGTACACCCTGCAAATCTGGCTGAACCGGTATTCGCTCTCCCGGAGCCAAAACTGGTGTTCCTCCTGCCAGAGGGCAGGATCTGGCTCGACATAGCGGACGACCCCTGCCTTGTCAAACAGGACAACACATTTCTCGATTTCGTCCCCGTGCCGGAATTTGCTGTACCGCCCGTTACAGCTATGCAGCTGCACATTGAAGTCGATCATCCAGTATTCGTTCGTCCCGGCAATATGGTAGACCCGCTGGAGCTGGCCGTCATTCCCGCCATTGTCATAGTTTAAATCGAGCGGGAAGAGCGTTTCCGCCAATTGAAGCACGTCCTCTACAGCCTCGTCTGCAACGTCGAGATTGATATCAATATCGGAATACTCGTCTAAATGCCCGGTTGCGTCCGCACCCTCCAGCCACATGGCATAAACGGTGTCGAGCGGCGCAAAAGCGGCGGCATAGGTGTTTATAATTTCCTGCCGGGTGATAGTAGTCATGCAATCCCTCCTGCAATGTTCTCTGCTTCAGTATAGCATGCTACGCGTTTTTCCGTCAATGCAAAGGGCACAAAAAGGCCCGGCTAAACGGCCGGGCCTTTTCAAGAAGCGAAACTGCTTCTGAAGGGGACTGTAATCAGTTTTTGTCTTCTTCCCGAATCTGTACACGGCGGATTTTTCCGCTGATCGTTTTTGGCAGTTCGTCGACAAACTCCACGATACGCGGATATTTGTACGGCGCAGTCGTATGCTTGACGTGGTTTTGAAGCTCTTTTTTCAGTTCCTCGCTTGGCGTGTAACCCTTTGCAAGCACGATGGTTGCCTTGACAACCTGGCCGCGCAGCTCGTCCGGCACGGCGGTGATTGCCGTTTCCAGAACGGCCGGGTGCTCCATCAGCGCGCTTTCCACCTCAAACGGTCCAATACGGTAACCGGAGCTCTTGATTACGTCGTCCGCGCGCCCAACGAACCAGTAGTAGCCGTCCTCATCCTTCCAAGCGACGTCGCCGGTGTAGTACAGGCCGTCGTGCCATACGCTGTTTGTCATCTCGTCGTCGCGGTAATAGCCCATAAACATGCCCGCAGGCGGGTTATCGCGTGTTGCGCGCAGGACGATCTGCCCCTCCTTGCCGGGCGGGCAGGAGTTGCCCTCGTCGTCGATGATATCCACGTCATAGTGCGGCATGGGCTTGCCCATGGAACCGGGCCGCGGCTCCATATAGATATTGTTTGCAATTGTAATGGTCAGCTCCGTCTGCCCGAAGCCTTCCATCAGCTTGAGGCCTGTCGCGGCATAGAACTGGTTGTAGATTTCCGGGTTGAGCGGCTCGCCTGCAACGCATGCGTACTCAAGGCTTGACAAATCATATTTTGTCAGGTCTTCCTTGATAAAGAAGCGGTAGATCGTCGGCGGCGCGCAGAAGGTCGTGATCCGGTGCTTCTCAATAACATGCAGCAAATCCGCAGGCTTGAACTTGTCGCTGTAGTCATAGACAAAAATTGCCGCCTCGCAGAGCCACTGCCCGTACAGCTTGCCCCACGCCGTCTTTGCCCAGCCGGTGTCGGCAACGGTCAGGTGGACACCGCCCTTGTGGATGTTCTGCCAGAAGCACGCCGTCGCGATATGCGCAAGCGGATATGCAAAGTTATGGATTACCATTTTCGGCATACCCGACGTACCGGAAGTAAAGTACAGAAGCATGATATCGTTGTTTTGTGTCGCCTCTGCGCCGGTCGGGCGTACGAAATGCTCGTCCGTGTGGTCAAGCTCCCGATGGAAGTCGATCCACCCGTCGCGGCTGAATTTTTTGCTCTTGTCGACAAATACCTTCTTTGTCAGCGTCGGGCATTTTGCCTGCGCTTCGTCGATGCAGTCGAGGATATGGTCGTTGTCTGCGGTGGCAATTACCATTTTGATGTCCGCCGCATTGCAGCGGTATACGATATCCTTTGTCATGAGCAGGTGCGTCGCCGGGATGCCAACTACGCCGAGCTTGTGCATGCCGAGGATAAGCCACCAGAACTCATAGTGGCGCTTGAGCACGAGCATGACCATGTCGCCCTTTTTCAGCCCCTGGTCTTTTAAAAACTGCGCCGACAGGTCGGAATACTTCTTCATTTCCGCAAACGAAAACGTCCGCTCCTCGCCCTCGTCGTTGCACCAGACGAGCGCATCCTTGTCCGGCGACGTGCTTGCCAGCTCGTCGATCACGTCGTAGGCGAAGTTGAAGTTTTCCGGTACATTGATATGAAAGTTTTCAAAATAGTCCTCACAGGACGTAAAATCTGTTTTTGCATATTTATTGACTAATAGACTCATTGTTTTCACTCCTAATTTCCGTTCTGTTATCGTTTGGGGCAGGGATTAGAAAATAATCGCCAGGAATTTCGCTTTCCCGCCAACGGCCTGCATGCCGTGCTTATACTTTGCGTCAAAATACAGCGAGTCGCCGGGGTGCATCGTCAGTTCCGTCCCATTGATCGTAATTTTGAGCGTACCCTCCAGCACATAGTTGAATTCGTGGCCCGGGTGCGTATTTTCCGGCGCGTCGTCGCCCGCGTTCGACTCCGGCACCTCCACGGTGAAAATTTCCGCGCGCTTGTGCTTGAAGTTGAAGGCAAGGTTTTGATACTTGTACTCCTTGCGCCGCTCCACGTCAAGGCCTTCGCCCGCGCGCACGAGCTGATATACGGATAAGCGGGGGTCGTCCCCCGAAATAATGGCAGTCATTTCAACGCCAAATTTGTTGGCAAACTCGTACAGAAAGCTCATGGGGATGTCTGCTTCACCGCTTTCATACGATTCATACACTTCTTTGCTGACGCCGAGGTCTTTTGCAACCGCTTCCGTCGATATGCCCTCAAT
>DVOF01000158.1 GCA_018713805.1 Candidatus Aphodoplasma excrementigallinarum
GACAGATTTTTAAGGTTGCTCTAAGGTTGCTGGTGCAAAATAAAGATATAACGTAAAAGGAGGGAAAAGCAATGCATTTACCTAAAAAAATATTTTGTTTTATTCTGGCATTCTGCCTGATGGCAACCCTGCTTCCAGCAGGCTTTGCAGCAGAGGCAGAAACGGCAATCGTACTATCGGACAATGGCGTTACCGTAGATGGAACGGCCATCTCGGAGGATACCTCCTCCGCGGTTTACCTGTCAAAAAAGACGGAAACACATGAGGAAGTGGCTGAAGAACTCAAAAATGTGGAAAACAGCATCATTAACATCACAACAGCGGGTACTTACCGGATCAGCGGCTCCATGACGGATGCGCAGATTGCTGTCAGCGCGGACGAAACAGACCGCGTAACGCTCATTCTCGACGGCGTGGACATCACGTGCCGGACTGCTCCGGCAATCCTGATCTATTCGGCCCTTGAGCCGGCAACGGCCGGCGAAGCGGGCGTAACGATTGCGCTTGCGGAAGACTCGGAAAATGTGGTGACAGGCTCGCACGCCCCCGCCACGGAGGAAGACAGCGTTAAGCATGACGGCGCAATCAGCTCCAATGTTTCCCTGGACATTGACGGCAGCGGTTCCCTGCATGTCACCGGCGACCTGGAGGGCATCGAAGTGAAATACAAGCACCTTACCATCAACGGCGGCACCATTTATGTGGAAAGCCAGGACGACCCGTTAAACGGCAGCGAGGACGGCGTGGCGCATATCACAATTAACGACGGGTATTTATACTGCCATGCAGTCGGAGCGGAAGGCGACGGCATTGACTCCAACGGGTACATAACCATCAACGGCGGCACGATCATTGCGCTCGCAAGCACACAGAGCATGGACAGCGGCCTCGACTCCGACATGGGAACGACGATCAACGGCGGCACCATTGTCGGCGCCGGCAATATGTTTGACGAATTGAGCGCGGATTCGCAGCAGCTTTATATGTTCCTGCAATTTACCGAAGCAACAGACGACCTGATCTGCATTACGGATACAGATGGAAACCCAGTCTTCGCTTATGATTTCCCCTTCAGCTATTCCTATATTTCCTTCAGTAACGCGCAGCTTACGGAAGATACCTACCACGTATATATTGGAGGGGGCATCGTTGGGGATGAGTCAGACGGACTCTACACCAACATCTCTTCTTATACGCCGGGGACGCAGATGCACCACGGCGGCGCAGCTGCCATCACAGATCGCCCGCAGCGCCCTGAAGGAGAAGGGTTCCCGGAGGGCATGGAACCGCCGGATGGCTTTGGCGGCGGTATAGAACCGCCAAACGGCGAAGAACCGCCGGCGGGTATGGAGCGTCCACAGCGCCCTGACGGCGAAAGATTCCCGGAAGGGACGGAGCCGCCGGACGGCTTTGGCGGCGGCATGGGCGGCATGCACGGAATGGGCAGTAGCTCGGAGACAGAAACGTATGATTTTGTGCTGACAAACGAAAGCAGAAGCTTCACCAACGTATCGAGCGCCGCAATCAGCACCCTGCCATTTAGTGACGTACCGGCAGATGCGTGGTACTATGATGCGGTAGCGGAGGCGTACAATGCCGGCTTGATCGTCGGAACAACGGAAACGCAGTTTTCGCCGGACGGCACGCTCACCGCCGCAGAGCTGGTTACCATGCTCTACCGCGCGCAGGGCGGCGGGACAGACAGTGCGGCAGACGGCAACTGGTATGACGCAGCCGCAGCATGGGGCGATGAAAACGGCATCATCAATACCGGAGGGTGGACATTTTCGGCCAACTCTGCGCTGACGCGCGAACAGATGATGGATATGCTCTACCGGTTTTTGACCTATGAAAACGTATCTTTGACCGCAGTGGACGACCTGTCCGGCTTTGCGGACAGCGCAAGCATCTCCGACTACGCGCGTCAGGCCGCAGAAAAGCTGGTTGCCGCCGGGCTGATTGTAGGCGACGAAACGGGCCTGCGCCCGGCAGATACGCTGACCCGTGCAGAAACGGCGACGATCCTTGTCCGGGCGCTCGAACAGATAGAAAGCGCCGTCCAGATTTATCCCGTGACAGTCAGCCAATCGCTCTATACCAGCTTTGCGGAAAGCACGGAGGACTACTTCCCGGATGGGATAAAGACGGGCTTTGGCTCAGCCATCACCTTCAAGGGCTATGACGCCGAGGGAAACCCGCAGTTCTACGGTGTAACAGATCGCGGGCCGAGCCTTGATGTACCCGAAGATGCGGAGCTTTCAGGTACCTACGACGCGGCAAAAATTTTCCCCACGCCGGACTTCACCCCCAGTATCGGCATTATTACGATCAAAGGCGGCGAAGCTATCGTAGAGGAATCCATTCCGCTGAAAAACGCGGACGGCACGCCGCTCACCGGCCTGCCGCTGCCTGCCGGAGAGCTCGGCGCAACGGGCGAAACGGCGCTGGACACGAACCTGCAGGAGCTTGGCTATGACGAGAATGGCTTCGACCCGGAAGGAATCGCGGTAGATGCGGACGGGAACTTCTGGCTGGCGGACGAGTATGGCCCGTTTATCTGCAAGTTCAGCGCAGACGGCTATCTGCTTGAAAAGTATGCACCGGGCGACGGCCTTCCGGAGATTTTGCAATACCGGATTGCAAACCGTGGCTTTGAGGGGCTGACGATCTCCCCATCGGGCAAGATTTACGCTTCTTTGCAAAGCGTGCTCGACATTGAAGGCGAGACGAGTAAGACGGCAACTTTTATCCGAATCGTAGAGCTTGACCCCGAGACCGGTGAAACAAACATGTATGCTTATCCGGTCGACGTCAGCGCATACAGCTCACCGAAAAACTGCAAGCTGGGGGACATTTACGCGCTTGACGACAACACATTGCTGGTCATCGAACAGGGCGAGCTGGCAGACGGGACAATGAGCAACATTGTCTATCAAGTCGACTTGACCAATGCGACGGATTTGACGGGCATTACCTACGACGGGATGGAGCTTGAATATACGTCGGATTCCGCCGCACTCTCGGGCGTAATCACCTATGCGGCAAAAACAGAGTTTATTGATTTAAGAGAGTTGGGCTGGACGGCGGAAAAGGCGGAAGGGCTTTGCATGATGGATGACGGCGAAACGCTTGCGCTGATTATTGAGGACGATTTTGGCCTTTCGGGCGCATCTTTGAACCCGGACGCCGGGGAGGACGGCCAGCCAGCCGTTCTGCTCAACAGAATCTCCGAAGCAGACGAAGCAAAACTTTGGCTTGTTCCGACAGGCGGAAAATAAGTTGTGCAGCGTTCCGGTTTTATGATAAAATATAGGCAACGAATGTTTGCGCAAATCCAAAACCGGATGGGAGGAGATCGTATGCGGCTTTTGCTCGCAGAGGATGAACGGGAACTGTCCAACGCGTTGACTGCCATACTCAAACACCAGCATTACGCCGTCGACGCGGTATACAACGGGAACGACGCGCTGGCCTATGGCATGGCGGCAAATTACGACGGGATTATTTTGGATATTATGATGCCGGGCAAAGACGGCATCGAGGTTTTGCGGGAGCTGCGGGAGCGGGGCGTTGCAACGCCCGTCCTGCTGCTTACCGCAAAAGGCGAAGTGGAAGACCGGATACTGGGGCTCGACGCAGGGGCGGACGACTATCTGCCAAAGCCCTTTCATACCGGGGAACTGCTGGCGCGGATACGCGCCATGACCCGCCGCCCGGCGGACTTTACCCCCAACGTGTTAGAAGTGGGCAATCTGCGGCTTGACCGCGAGACATTCACCATGTCGGGCGAAAAAAGCTCGTGCCATTTGCCTAACAAAGAATTTCAGATGCTGGAAATGCTGATGAGCAGCCCAAGCCGGGTCATTTCATCCCAGCAGTTTATGGAACGGATATGGGGTTATGATACAGAAGCGGATATCAGCGTCGTATGGGTCTATATCTCCTACCTGCGCAAAAAGCTCGCGACGGTGGGCGCCAACGTGGAGATCAAAGCGACGCGGAACGTCGGCTACAGCCTGGAGGTGCGCAAATGATCAAAAAGCTGCGGCGTAAGTTCGTTGTGATTGCAATGAGCTCCCTTCTGATTATCCTAATCATTATCATCGGCATCATCAACGGGATCAATTTTTACCAAATAAACGGCCGCGCCGACCATCTGCTGCAAATCCTTTCGGAAAATGACGGCGTATTTCCGCGCTCGGAACCACGAAGGGAAAAGTCCCCGCCCCCGCAATTTGGCCAGAATTGGCAAATGACGGAGGAAACCCCCTTTGAGACCCGGTATTTCTCGGCCAAAGCAGATGGGGATGGGAATATCCTTCAGGCTGACACCAGCCACATCGCAGCCGTCACGGAGGAGGAAGCGTTGGCGTATGCCCAGCAGGCTTTAGAGCAGGGAAACCAAACAGGGTATCTCCAACAGTATAAATATCAGGTCACGCAGCAGGATACGGAAACGCTTATTGTTTTTATAGACCGTTCCTCCCAGCTGGAAGGCGGTTTGTCCTTCCTGCTTGTTTCCTGCTTCGTCGGGGCCGCGGCGCTGCTGGTTATGTTGTTTTTTGTGTCCGTTTTTTCCAAATGGGCGATCCGTCCCGTCGCGGAAAGCATGGAAAAGCAAAAACAGTTTATCACCGATGCAGGCCATGAGCTAAAAACGCCGCTGTCCATCATCGCCGCCAACGCCGACGTATTAGAGCTGCAAAGCGGCAGTAGCGAATGGCTTGACAGCATCCGCGGGCAAATCAGCCGTCTGAACAAGCTCGTAAACGACATGCTTACGCTATCGAAGATGGACGAGGAGGGGGCGGCTCCCCCGCTTACGCAGCTCGATGTCAGCGCCGCAGTACGCCAGGCCGCCGAACCGTTCGCAGCGCTGGCAGAAGCGAATGGGAAAACATTAGAAATCAACATACAGCCAAACTTATCTATCAACGGGAACGCCGAACAGCTCAGGCAGTTGGTAAGTATCCTACTGGACAACGCCGTCAAATACGCGGCGGCCGGCAGTAAAATCCAGCTAACGCTGGCAGAATCAGGCCGGTATGTTCGCCTGGATGTCCGCAATGTTTGCGACGCCGTGCCGCAGGGCGACCTGCGCCGCCTGTTTGACCGGTTTTACCGCGTGGAGCAGTCCAGGTCCAGACAGACCGGGGGCTACGGCATTGGCCTGTCCGTTGCACAGGCAATCGTCCGGGGCCATAAGGGCAAGATTTCCACGCAGATCGTTGACGGGAACGTGATCTGCTTCACTACACTGCTGACGAGGCTTTGAGCAAGGGTTAAATAGGAAATAAAAAACGGTATGGCCGCTTGGCCATACCGTTTTTGCTGTTCCGTTTTCCTGAGCAAGATTAATACATACCGCCCATCCCGCCCATACCAGCAGCGCCGCCAGCCGGAGCAGGCTCCGGAGCAGGCTTGTCTGCAACGACGCTCTCCGTCGTGAGCACCATAGCCGCTACGCTCGCCGCGTTTTGCAGCGCGCTTCTCGTAACCTTTGCCGGGTCAACGATACCGGACTTTACCATATCGACATACTCTTCTGTCAGGGCATTGTAGCCGATACCCTTATCCGAATTCTTGATCTTCTCCACAATGACGCTGCCCTCAACGCCGGCATTCGCCGCGATCTGACGAACCGGCTCTTCCAGCGCCTTGAGCACGATGTTGACGCCTGTTTTTTCGTCGCCGCTTGTCGTATCAAGCAGCTTTGCAACATTGTCAAGCGCTGCAATGTACGTGCTGCCGCCGCCTGCAACGATACCCTCTTCTACAGCAGCCTTTGTCGCTGCGAGCGCGTCCTCGATGCGGAGCTTCAGCTCTTTCATTTCCGTTTCCGTCGCCGCGCCGACCTTGATAACCGCTACGCCGCCGGACAGCTTTGCCAGACGCTCCTGCAATTTTTCTTTATCAAATTCAGACGTCGTTTCCTCGATCTGTGCCTTGATTTGGCTAATCCGCCCCTGGATATCCTCTTTCGCGCCTGCGCCGTCAACAATAATCGTGTTCTCCTTCTGAACCTTGACCTGACGCGCACGTCCGAGCTGGTCGAGCGTCGTTTCCTTCAGTTCAAGCCCCAGCTCCTCGCTGATTACCTGGCCGCCTGTCAAAATCGCGATATCGCGCAGCATTTCCTTCCTGCGGTCGCCGAAGCCCGGCGCCTTGACTGCAACGCACGTAAATGTACCGCGCAGTTTGTTGACAACGAGCGTTGCGTTTGCCTCGCCCTCAACATCCTCTGCGATGATGAGCAGCTTTTTGCCCTGCTGTACAATCTGCTCCAGAATCGGCAGGATCTCCTGAATGTTGGAAATCTTTTTATCCGTAATCAAAATGTACGGGTCGTCCAGCTCCGCCTCCATTTTGTCGGTATCCGTTACCATGTACGGCGAAATGTAGCCGCGGTCAAACTGCATGCCTTCTACAATCTCGGAATAGGTTTCCGCCGTTTTCGATTCCTCAACGGTGATAACGCCGTCGCTGGTTACCTTCTCCATTGCTTCTGCAATCAGCTCGCCGATCGTTTCATCCGCCGCAGAAACGGAGGCAACCCGCGCAATGTCGTCCTTGCCGTCGACTGCGCGTGCGCTCGACTTAATATACTCTACCGCAGCTTCAACCGCCTTTGCAATGCCCTTCTTGACAATCATCGGGTTTGCGCCGGCAGCTACGTTTTTGAGGCCTTCGCGCACAAGCGCCTGCGCCAGCAGCGTCGCCGTCGTCGTGCCGTCGCCCGCTACGTCGTTTGTCTTTGTCGCAACTTCCTTCACAAGCTGCGCACCCATGTTCTCGAACGCATCCTCCAGCTCGATCTCCTTTGCAATCGTAACGCCGTCGTTGGTAATCAGCGGCGCGCCGAACTTTTTATCCAAAACGACGTTGCGCCCCTTCGGCCCAAGCGTAACCTTTACCGTATTTGCAAGCTGGTTAAGACCCTTTTCGAGGGCATTTCTCGCTTCCTGACCAAATAATATATCCTTTGCCATTGTAATCTGCCTCCTCTATTCTACTATAACTATAATATAACTGGGATTACTCTACCTTTGCCAAAATGTCGCTCTGGCGCAGGATGGTGTATTCCTCGCCGTCAAGCTTTACTTCCGTGCCGGCATACTTGCTCATGATTACCTTGTCGCCGACGCTGACTTCCATCTTCACTTCCTTGCCGTCGACCATCCCGCCGGGGCCAACCGCAACAATCTCGGCCATCTGCGGCTTTTCCTTTGCGCTGCCGGCCAGGATGATGCCGCTTTTTGTGGTATCTTCGCTTTCAAGCATTTTGATTACGACTCTGTCACCTAAAGGCTTAATGTTCATTTCTATAAC
>DVOF01000159.1 GCA_018713805.1 Candidatus Aphodoplasma excrementigallinarum
ATGGAACATGGGCTGGATGAACGACACGCTCCGGTATATGTCCATGGACCCGTATTTCAGGAAGTATAACCACAACCTCCTGACCTTCCTGATGTTTTACGCTTTTTCAGAAAATTATATCCTGCCGCTGTCCCACGACGAGGTCGTACACGGGAAGCGGTCGCTGATTGATAAAATGTATGGCACCTATGATGAGAAGTTTGCCCAGCTCAAGCAGTATTACGCTTACGCGATTGCCCACCCGGGCAAGAAGCTCCTGTTCATGGGAGGCGAGTTCGGGCAGTTCTTGGAGTGGCGTCCGTCCGAGGAGCTCGACTGGATGCTGCTCGACTATGAAAGCCATAACAACCTGCACAAATTTGTGCGGAACCTGAACCATTTTTATCTGGAAAACAAGGCGCTGTGGCAGATCGAGGATAGCTGGGACGGCTTTACGTGGATCAATGCCAACGACGAAAACAACAGCGTAATTTCGTTTATCCGGCGCGGTAAGGCAAAGGGCAGCGAGGTCATCGTGGTTTGTAACTTTACGCCCGTCCGGCGGGACAGCTATGTGATCGGCGTGCCGAGCGGCGGGGAATACGTCATCGCTCTGAGCAGCGACGACAAGCGGTTCGGCGGCGCGAGCAAGACGGGCACAGTCGTCAAGGCGCGAAAGAAGGGCTTTGAAGAATTCAAATATTCCCTGGAGCTGGAGCTTGCGCCGCTCACGACGATCTATCTCAAGAAAAAGCCGCGCCCCAAGAAAAAAACGGATAGCAAAAAAGCGGCGGAAAAATCCGGCAAAGCGGAATAAACGCGCCAAACAGCGCATACCATATATAGTTTATCGCACCTCCCGGGCATGGTCGGCACAGCGCGGGAGGGGAAGTCTTATACAGGAGGAGCAATCATATGACAGAATGTGTAGCTATGATTTTAGCGGGCGGACAGGGCAGCCGGCTCGGCGCGCTGACAAAAGACGTTGCCAAGCCCGCCGTCCCGTTCGGCGGAAAATACCGCATTATCGACTTTGCACTCAGTAACTGTACCCATTCCGGAATCGAAACAGTCGGCGTCCTCACCCAGTACCAGCCGCTCGAGCTGAATACATACATCGGCAACGGTGTACCGTGGGACTTAGACCGCAGCTTCGGCGGCGTATACGTGCTGCCGCCCTACGTCAAGGCAGAAAAGGGGGAGTGGTACAAGGGCACGGCAAACGCAATTTACCAAAACATACCCTTCATCCAGCAGTTCGACCCCAAATATGTCCTGATCTTGTCGGGCGACCATATTTATAAAATGAATTATGCCAAAATGCTCGCCTGCCATAAAGAGAACAACGCCGCCGCAACCGTGGCGGTTATGCCCGTTGCGTGGGAAGAGGCGTCCCGCTTCGGCATTATGGACATCGACGAGGTCGGCCGGATTGTGGAGTTTGAGGAAAAGCCAAAAGAGCCGAAGAGCAATCTCGCCTCTATGGGGATTTATATCTTCAACTGGCAGATTCTGAAAAAATATTTGATTGTGGACGAAAATAACCCCCGGTCGGAAAACGACTTTGGGAAAAACGTCATCCCGCAGATGCTCTCCATGAATGAGCCAATGTACACCTACAGCTTCGAGGGCTACTGGCGCGACGTCGGGACGGTGCAGAGCCTGTGGGAAGCGCATATGGACTTGCTGTCCGACCCGCCGCGGCTCGACATCCGCGACGACAAGTGGACCATCTATTCGCGCAATCCGGTCAAGCCGCCGCACTTTATCTCCAGCAGCGCCGTGCTGAAAAACTGCAATATCACAGAAGGGTGCGACATCTATGGCGTGATTGAGCACTCCGTCATCAGCGAGGGCGTAACCGTCGAAAAGGGCGCGATCGTCCGCGACAGTATCGTTATGCCGAACGCGAAAATCGGCGAGGGCGCGATTGTGGAAAAGACCATCGTCGGCCCTGGGTGCACCGTCGGCGCAAACGATATGATCGGCATCCGCGAGATCGAGAACAACCCGTACCGCTCGCGTTACTGCAGCGACGGGATTGTCCTGTTGGAGGGCGGTATCATCATCGACGCCGGGGTCGAGATCGGGAAAAACTCCATGGTCGAAAACGACATCCTGGCGGAAAACACCCTGTTTGATAAAAAAATCCAGCAGCAGGGTACGGCGACAATCGCAAACGGGGGGGCATAAGCATGGACGCAATGACAGGGATTATCCTTACAGAGGACAAGGAAACGCAGCTTGGGATTTTGACGGAGAAGCGGGCGATTTCCGCCATGCCAATGGCGGGGCGTTACCGCCTGATCGATTTTATTTTATCGTGCATGGTCAATTCCGGCATCCGCAACGTCGGCGTTGCGACGCAGTTCAACTATTCGTCGCTGATGGACCACCTCGGCTCGGGCAAGGACTGGGACCTGAGCCGGAAAAACAGCGGCCTGTACATCCTGCCGCCCTATCTCGGGCGCGAAAACACGGGCAAAACCGACGGCGATATCGACGTGCTGTACGGGATTGGGAGCTTTATCCGCCGGACGAGGCCGGACTACATCGTCCTTTCCAAAGGGAACACGATGTACAACACCACCTTTAACGACGCGCTCGCGTTCCACAAGCAAAACCACGCCGACATCACAATCCTGTATAACTGCGAAACGCAGGCCAGCAGTGAAACGCTCGCGCGCTATACGCTGCTTGACGTGGACGACGACGGGCGCGTGAC
>DVOF01000160.1 GCA_018713805.1 Candidatus Aphodoplasma excrementigallinarum
GTTTTATGCTGCATTATCTGAACCAGATTGCCTTTTCTCCTTTTGGAAAGACGTTAAAACAACCAATGGAGGGGCAGCCGTTCGCGATAGCCAATACTACGGCGGAACATTTTATCTATTATACCGGGCCAGTATACCTGAACACGGCGGAGGGCCTGTGCGCCCTGTGCGTGTACCAGCAGGGGCAAGCCCACGCGTTTTTGCTGGATAAGCCGGTTGAGCTGTACGCCGGGGTACCGTTCTGCCTGACTGCGGTGGATGGCGCCTGCACGGTAACGGTTCACGCTTCCGGCCATCCGCGCTCCTTCCCAGCTCCGGCCATGTTTTCTCCAATCCGGCGCAGGCCAAAGCTCATAATCGACAATATCATTACTTTTTTCTACCAGGAAAAGGAGTTCGGACTGCGCCATACACCCGAAACGCACAACTTTTATGAACTGACCTACGTGGACAGCGGCACAGTCGTAAACTGCGTTGACGGGCAAAGCTTCACTGCCGCACAGGGGGAGCTTATGTTCTTCTTCCCTGGGCAGTCGCACATGCAAGCCGTCCCGGAGCGGGAGAGCGCATCCTTTTTCACCGTCAGCTTTTCCATGGAGCTGGATGGCGTAGCGGTTCTAAAAAATAAAGTCTTCCAGGCCGATGGCGTTATCCGCGGTATTTATTCAAATATATTGGCCGAATATGAAGCCCCGGACGAATACTCGCCGGATATGCTGGTCGGCTACCTGCACGAGATCATCCTGCGGCTCATGCGGCGCAGCCTCGGCCCCTTGCCCGCAGCGCCGGATATCCAGGAGGAGGCCGTATCCAATCCACTCGTGCGCAGCGCCATGGACTACATCCATACGCATTTAGAACGGCGGCTGTCGCTGTCGGACATTGCCGATGCACTCAAACTAAACCCCTCTTATATCTCCCGCCTGTTCAAGCAGCAAACGGGCCGGAACATGACCGACTATATCCGCAGCCAGAAGCTTGCCAAAGCAAAAAAACTGCTCAAGTCAGGCGGTTATACGGTGACGGAGATTTCCGAGCTGTTTGGATTTTCCTCGATCCACTATTTTTCCAGCTGCTTTAAAAAACAATTTGGGATTGCGCCGGGCAAGTATGCGCAAATGCTGCGCGATTAGCCGCTATAGCTGGTCGCCGAACTGCCCGATTGCATTGCGCGCCCATAGGATGTATTTCGAGCGGTCGAGCGGGTCGACGCCGCGGCGCGGCGTCGTCTGCACAAACCCGGGCGGGCAGGCGCGGTAGCCGCACAGCGCAGACGTGAGCACGCCGTGCCCGCCGCTCATGGACGCGAGCTTGACCGGGAAGTCGAAGGCGTTTGCCGCCGGGACGGTCGCCTCTACGAAAAACTGCCCGTCCCGGATTACCGGGCTGGAAAACTCGCCCTCCATGCCCACCAGCTCGCCTATGATCTTGCCAGCACACGCCTCCGGCGCATGGAGCTCCATCGCCAAAAGCGGTTCCAGCAAAACGGGCTGCGCGTCGAGTAATGCCTTTGCAAGCGCCATCGGCGTTGCGACAAAAAAGTCGAGCGGGTGGGTATGTTCGTGATGGTACTCGCCGTCTGTCAGGGTGACCCGGATGTCTGTGACCTCCCAGCCGTAGATCCCCTGCTTCAGTGCACGGTGGACGGCTGTTTCGACATGGTTCTGGTAGCGGTACGGGAGTTTTTTGGGCGGGACCTTGCAGACGTATTCTATGCCGCTGCCGCGCGGCAGCGGCTCCACGACAAAGCGCAGCACCGCCCAGCACGGCTTTGGCATGGTATACGCGTCAAAGCCTTCCCCAATATGGGACGGCGTCTCTTTATAAATGACGCTTTGCCCCTCCGGCACCGCCGTGACGCCGAAGCGTTCCTGCAACAGCTGGACAAGCACCTCCGTCTGGATCATGCCCATGCTGTTGACTGTTATCTCCCGGCCCGGTTCGGGCGGGTAAAAGCCGAGCGTCGGCTCCTCTTCGTTAAGCATTCGCAGCGCCTCGATCAGCTTTGGACGCGCAGCGTCGTCCTCTGCCCGCAGCGTAATCCGCAAAAGCGGATTGACCCATGTGACCGGCTCCGGTACGAGCGACGCGTCGCCCAGCACATCCCCAACGGAAGCGTTGGCAAGCCCATACACGGCGGCAATGTCCCCAGCCTTCAAAATGCCGGTGTCCGTATATTTTTCCCCACGGAACTTGCGGATTTGGCTGACCTTTTCCTCCGCCGTTTTCGTCACATTCCAGATCGAGTCCCGATTCTTCAGCGTCCCGCTATACAGCCGCACATAAGCCGTCTTCCCCATTTGCGCGTCGTGGCTGATCTTAAACACGATTCCCGCCGGCTGCGCCATTTCATCGCCGAAGCTGTCGGGGACAAAGCGGGAGACCGCCTCCAGCAACTCCTCGATCCCTGCGCCGCGGAGCGCACTGCCAAACAGGACCGGATATACCTCCGCTTTTTCCGCCTGCGCCTGTACCCGCTTCTGCGCCGCTTCTTCGGACAGGTTTCCTTCGGTATAGCGTAAAAACAATTCCTCATCCAGCAAGGCCGCATCCTCACGGATATCCCGCCTTACCACCACTGCTTCCTGCGTTCCTTGTTTCGTAACGTCATACATGGGGCATATGTTACCGTCCAGCCGCGCCCGAATCTGCCCTAATACATTGGCGCAGTCCGCGCCGACACGGTCGATTTTGTTTACAAACAGGATAACCGGAATCCGCTTTTTACGAAGCGCGCGGAAAATCACCTCCGTATGGGACTGTACCCCTTCCACAGCGGAAATCACCAGCACGACGCCGTCTAACACCATCAGCGCGCGCTCTACCTCCGCAGCAAAGTCGATATGTCCCGGCGTATCGATCAGGTTCACCGGCTCGCCATCAATTTCAATCTGCGTTACCGCCGACAGGACAGAGATCCCCCGCCGTTTTTCGATCTCCATATAGTCGGTCTGCGCCGTACCCGCGTCTACGCTCCCCAGCTTGCGAATCGCGCCAGTATGGAACAGGAGCTGCTCGGTAATCGTCGTTTTCCCCGCGTCCACGTGCGCCATCAGGCCAATGTTTTTCATGTTGATCCCTCGTTTATACAACTGCAATATGGTTTATTGTACCATATTTATCCGCAACATGCAATGCAGGAGCGCGGGTTTCGGTTGACAAAAGGCCGCGCGCATACTAAAATATATGGAGTAAGGCATATGGAAGGAAAGGAACAGGCTATGAACAATATTATATTAATTGGCATGCCCGGCGCTGGGAAGTCGACCATTGGGGTGGTGCTTGCTAAGGTAATGCAAATGGACTTTTGCGACACCGACCTGCTGATACAACGGCAGGAAGGACGCGCTCTGCAGGAAATCCTGGATACCGATGGGCTTGAAGCATTTTTAAAAATAGAAAATGCAGTCGTTTCCGGATTAAACTGTGACAACTCTGTCATTGCGACGGGCGGGAGCGTCGTACTCAGCGAAGCGGCAATGGCGCATTTGAAAGAAATAGGACGCGTCGTATATTTGCGCGCCAGTTTTGACGCGATTCAAGGCAGAATCCACAACCTTGCAACGCGCGGGATTGCCTTTGCAAAGGGGCAGACGCTGCAGGATATCTACCGTCAGCGCGTCCCGCTCTATGAGGCTTATGCCGATATTACCGTCGACTGCGGCGGCTTTGACTGCCAACAGGTGATTCAAAAGATAAAAGCCAAACTCTAAAGCTAAAAAAATAAAAAAAGACCGTTTCATAAGAAACGGTCTTTTTTTTACTGATTTACTAACCTGACAAGCGATTTGTCAATTAGTATTTGATGATGTACATACCTCTCGGGTTACCCGACCGGAACTGCATGATTACCAAGCTTGCCGGCGTTAACTCCGAAGATGCATCGTACAAATCTGCCTCTGTGCCAGCATATACCTGACGGCCAGGTGCCTCATTTGCATCATATACCATGATCTTGAACTGCGACGGCGTGTTGATCTCGTCATCACGCATACCTGTATCACCAAAGATATAGTGGCCATCCTGGAAGAACGTGTAGTTCTCACCGTTCGAGGAGCTCGACCCTGTTACATAGCCGTTCTCATCAACCGTAAGAATTGCCGTAGCACTATTGGTGTTACTCGTCTTCTTATCGATGATATACTTGAAGAACGCATTGTCGTCCTCAATCCGGTTCACCAGCGCAAGGTCAAGCGCACGGTAACGTGTCGCACCCTGTGTATTGCCCTGGTCATCCGCCTTAAATACCTTTGCATCGATCAGATAAACCGGCTTAGCAAAGATCATCTCGCCCTCGCTGTTGGTGTTGAAGCGGATTGCATCACCCGGCAGCAGGATCTGCGACTGACGATCCGGCGACTGCGTTACCTGGTCTGCATAGGCAGCAAACAACTTCTTGTTCGCGTCTGAGGAGGAAGCATCAAAGCTCCAGATATCGGTATAGAGGTCATTCTCATAATACTCGGAGTCTACCATTACCTCTACTTCATTGCCTTCCTGCAGGCCTCTCACTCTAATGGTCGGGTTGCCCTCGCTGTCCATTACCTGATCAACAGAGGATACGACAAGCATCTGCTTATCATGCTGCTGGGACGGCGTATCGCCGAGGTTCCGGCCAGCTTCCGAACTCTTAACGATACCAAACTGCAAATTATAAGAATCCGGATCCGTTGTCAACCCCTGAATATTTACCGACTGCTCATTTGCCCAGCTTCCGGTATTTACCATCGACAGCTTGGAAGCTGTGTTCAAATCATCAACACCTTCCGGCAGCTGAATTACAACCGCAGAGGATTCCAACCCCATCAGGGAACCCAATCTCTTCGTAGTCGAATTATACTTGAGGGACTGGAAAGCAAGAGAACCGCCCCGAACCGGCTGCAGCGAATACTGAGACTCTTCAGGCGCCTTATACGGCGTATCGATCATACGGATATCGCCCTCTGAATCCGTCTCAAAGAGCATAGCCGTCATCATTTCGCCCGCATAATAGTTGCTTGCAACCTCATTGATCGAGCTTTCCAGACGTGCAATCAAGTCTGCAGTCGATCTTGTCAAAACGCCGTCCACTTCTACTCTCGAAGCGGCCTTATAGTCTGCATAAGCGCCGTCCGAATAAATTCTGAACTGCAGGGAATCATCCGTTCCTTTGCCTACAGCATACGTCTTCAAGAAACCAAATGTTGCAGACGCACTGGTACCGGACAGCTGGTCATACGCGATCTCGCCAAACGCATTGAGGAAGAACTCGCCGCTTGAACCAACCTTAATCTTGATCTGGTTCGACTCAGCGCCCATTCCCAAGCCATTGGTAACGTAATTCATGTAGCCGTCGGTAACTTCATAACGTTCACCATCGATCGTCAGAACATACTTATCATCGTCTGTCCCGATCTCCGTGATCTCACCATCAATGGAGTCGTCGCAAACCTGGATGTAAATGTACTCGCGCGCATTTCCTTCATCACTCTTGGCAAGCGTAAGGATATCACCCTTTGCGATGTCAGAGAACTCGAGTTCGTCGCCATCAATGTCAACGATCTCCGCCGTTACATTCGAAGATTCAACATCAACCGTTACCCTGTTGACGCCGTTGATGTAAGTATCTGCTTCCTTGGTGATAGTATAGTTCTTCGTATCTGTTCTCGAAACAACGATCGTTTCGTAAGCCATGATATTTACTACATCAACTACACCGTTGCCGTCGTAGTCAATGAATCTTGCAGTACCCGTCAAGCCCTCGTTATCAATCTGTTTGAACGTCTCAACGATAGAAGTATTCACCGTTCTCGACGCACCGTTGAAAATCAGCGACGGAGTAGCAACAATGTCGATATCCGTAGTGCGGGTATCGTTCTCTTTGTCCTCCCAATACTCAACTCTCGTATTTGTAATCGAATTGTAGTCGATATCGCTCAGGCTAACTTCTTTAATTGTCGTTCTGTTGCCAAGAACCTCATACGAGATTACCGTGCTCTGATCCAGATCCTCGTCATAGCGGTAATAAGCTCTGATATACTGGCCAAGCGCATCCGCAATCGTCGTCTCGCCAACTTCAAAGATGCCGCTCGTGTTACCATACTCGATCTGAACGGTGCCGCTGCGCAGAACGCTCGACTCCCACAGGCTTGTTACGTCATTTGCCGTAACGATACCGTCTACCTTATAAACGTTGTGCTTCTCAGAAAGAAGGTTTACATCCTTTGTCTGCGTATAGATGATTCTGTCGCCATCGGAAACCTTCTTCATCATATCAACCTTCAACGTATTCGCGCAGAGAATGGCAGCCTGCCCTCTCGTCATCGGAACGTTGTAATCAATACCGGTAATCCCTCTCAGCATACCGATCTGCTGTGCCGTAGCCAGGTACCCGGACGGATAGCCGCCGTTTTCCTCAGCCGTGATATCATGACCGCATGCAAAGGTCATCATCTTGATAGCCTCGATACCAAGCACATTGTCGTCCGGGCCAAACGTACCATCGCCGTAGCCCTTGATTGCACCGATTCCAGCACCCAGTTCAACCGGCGCCGCATACCACTCGCTGGTCGGAACGTCTGTGAACAGGCCAACCGGGCTGTATGCCTCAGCAGCCTCATCAAGCGCCATAGTCGTCATCAGAATCTGCGCAAATTCTGCCCTTGTGATATTATCGTCCGGATTGAAATTATCGCCGTCACCAACCATAATATCCAATGCACAGAGCAGGGATGCAGCACTTTCGTACTCCGTCCCGATAACATCTTCCGGGACGGGAGCAGCAAATACTGCGATTTGCAGCATCATAATGGCCACAACAGCCACAGA
>DVOF01000161.1 GCA_018713805.1 Candidatus Aphodoplasma excrementigallinarum
GAGGTAGGGGATGCGGTTTACTACAACCGCACCTACGATGAGGAAGGAAAGGATATCAAGGACGGGCTCACGATCGTCGCAAAGTCAAATAAAATCGAGCTTGATGGCGACGATGAGAACAAGTACATCAAGATGGAGATGGCAAATCCGGTCACGGAGGACGCCTACATCGAGGTCAGCTTGCCGCAGGTGACACGTTACATGGTGTTTGAGGTGTCGCTTTCGTCTGATAAGCTCGGCGTAGCGGGCAACTTCCAGTTTAAGGATGCGGAAAAGAAGGAGAGCGGCCTTGTTACGATCGCCGAGGATGGAACGGTTGCGTCGAAGGCGACCGGGAAGTCATATGGCAAGATCAAGCGGGGAAAATGGCTCGATCTCGCTGTGGCGCTCGACTTGGAGAAGTTTACTTACACCGCATATGTGGACGGTAAAGCAGTAGAAAAGGATCAGAAGATTGGCGGCACGGCAGATACGATGACAATGCTGCGCCTGTATCTGTCCAAAGCCGGCGACGGCGCGAGCCTGCTGGTCGACAATTTCCGGATTTATGAAGCGACGGAGCCGATGGACATAGACGGCAAGGAAATCAAAGCGCCGACAAATACCTTTAATCCCGGTGGGAGCGCGACGGCTAACCCGTCGAGCGGGCCAATCCCGGACGTCGAGGATATGACGGTTTTTGACGTCGACGACAAAGCGGCCATCGAAGCGCGCGGCCTTGTGGCAGACAAAAAGAACGCATACGAGGGCAAGAAGTATGCGGCGGAATGGACTTTTTCTAAAAAGGAAGCGCTCGGGTTCGAGGTCCCGAAGGACATGCGTGGCTATAAGACGATTTCGTTCAACGTATATGCGCCGGAAGGCGTGAGCGCAACGCTTCTGCTCCGCTTCATGTCAAACGATGCGGCGACCGAGGGCGACGACTACTACATGGTGATGAATGTTCCGGTCAACGGGGAAGGGTGGCAGACGATCTCCTACTCGCTGTCGAAGTTTAAGGCAAACCGCCAGCCGCTCGGATGGGACCAGATTACGAGGTTTGAGATTTTTACAACCGGATGGGGCATGACAAATGACCCCGATACGACACTGTACCTCGACTCGATCGAGCTGAGCACGGTGGATGAAACGGAAGTGACGCCCGCTCCGCCGACGCCAACGCCGACGCCGGTGCTGGATACGTTCAAAGAGGGGGTTGCGCTGCTGGTCGACAACAGCAACGCCTATGCAAAGGAAACGCTAACAAAGGTGGATGCAGACAATACAGAGGTTACGCCTGTTATCGTCGGCGACCGGACGCTCGTTCCGGTGCGCTTCATCTCGGAGAGCTTTGACGCGGCGGTTTCCTGGGACGAGAACACAGGTGTTGTTGGCGTGGAAGGCAATGGTAAGTCGATTACGCTCACAATTGGCAGCACGGACATGATTGTAAACGGGCAGACAGTCGTACTCGACGTCCCGGCAGAAACCATCAACGACCGCACCATGATTCCGCTGCGTGCGCTGGTTGAGGCGCTCGGCAAGAACGTGTTCTGGGATGAGCGCGGACTGATTTTGATTACAAACCCTGACCGTACGATCAATGCATCGGCGGACAGCAAACTGGTCGATACGTTGCTTGGCTATCTGAAAACCGGGAAGCTTGTGACGGCTTACAACCAGGTGCCGCAGCTGACGCAGGCGGTAATCGACGAAGCGGTCGCGCAGAAGCTGACCTTCTTTAACCTGTCGTCAAACCCGGGCTGGGGCGGCGCAGAGAACATGGGGACGCAGGCGTTGTTCCATCTTGCGCTGGCAACGTACGTCAACCCGGAGGCGAAGTCTACCAGCGGCGTGTACACAAAAGACCGTGCGCTTGAGCATATCCGGAACGTAATATCGGGCGGGAAGGAGCCAATGTGCAGCAACGGGCCATATTGGGCGCATGCAATCCTCCCGATTGGGATTTACATGTGCAAGAATACGCCGGCAATCTGGAACGAGTTGACGGCGGAGGAGATTGAAAAGATTGATTTGCTGATGGAAAGCCTCGCCATTTCGGTCAACTGGGGCTATAACGACGAGAACGACTACTCGACTGGCCTCGATATGAAGGGCAACTTTGGAAAAACATGGAACCCGAACTACCGCTGCTCGTTTTTACCGGGTATCATCATGGCGAGCCTGTACTTTGACGGTGCGGACGAGGTGAATGCGATGCTCGAGGGCTTTGACTACGACGCATATATGGCACGTCTTGACGCAGCGGGCTTTACAAACATTAAGACGGCATGGTCAGCGGCGGGCAAGGATTTGATGGAGAACGGCGGTGCCTGCACACAGGTGAGCGGCGCGTCCGGCGGAAGCGGCAAGGGTGTGAAGCTGGCGTTCAAGTACAACGGGATGGAGCTGTCCGACTATGTCGGCATTACGGAAAACCTGGTAAAGTATACCTACGGCGGCGTAGTCCGCAACGACTACGGTACAAAGGGTACGGACGCATACGCGTACATCATGAACGATGGGTCGTCCCCATACCTTGGCCAGAACGGCATGATGCTGGAGTTCTGCTCGAGCGATGCAAACGGTATCCGCAGCGACGCAAACTACTGCTACGACAGCATGTCGATCATGGTCCCCTACTTTGCAGCGCTCAAGCTGACGGGTAAATGGGACTCCGACACGGAACAGATGCAGGCTGTCGACAGTCTGGTGGAAGTTGGCACCGAGGATTTGATCTATAAGCTTGAGATGGGCTATCAGTCCTATTCCAAGGGGGAGAAGCTGGAGCATCACGAGTACAGCCTGGTCAGCAAGGGGTACCGCCTTGCGAAGGATGTATGGAGAAAGGTCATGATGTTTGCGTACGAGCCGACAACGATCGTCGAGAACCCGAACGCAACGCCGACGCCGACCCCGCGGCCGACGCCCCCTGCGGCGGAGCCGCAGAACGGCGTAACCTCTGCGCCGGCAGGTGCGCTCGAGCCGGTGCTGAATTCCAGCGTATTCCCGGCAGAGGCGTATCACCCGCTGGGCAAAGCCTATACGGGCGAGGTAACGATGGAATTTGACCTGACGTTTGCGCCGGATGTGGACGAAATGTTTGACGGCGTAATCGCCTATGCAAACAAGGATGCAGAGCAACTCACCTATCAGAAGAGCAATATGCTAATCCAGCTTACGGGCGGAACGATCAACGTCTACAATGGGACGGCATATCAGGCGAGCAACTTCGATGTGGCAGCAAACTACAAGTATCATATCAAAGTGAAAGCAGACCTGGATACGAAAAAATACAGCGTATGGATTACGCCAATCTACCCGACGGCAGGCGATGAGGTTCTGGTTGCGGAAAATTGTGATTTCCGCGGCACAGCTGAGCCGATTGGCGACATTGGTTCTTTGATTTTGGTGCAGCAGATTGAAACGGGTGGTTTTTGGATCGAGAATCACACGACAAACGGCGATTTGCTCAAATAAGGAGACTAAAAAAGCACGGCATGTTCATGCCGTGCTTTTTTGCCGCGTGTTTTTGTATGCAGGAAATTTCAATGCAAAAAAATTTTCATAAAATCATTTGAATTTATCACAAATCGAGAGAACTGTTTACTTGTCCCCCAACAAATTGTATAATAAAAGAGCAAAAAGGAACAGCATGTTACCATATTTTGTACATGCTGCTAAATATCATATACATATCTAAGGAGGAAAAGGGATGAAGCAAACAAAACGGATTTTGTCGGTTGTGCTTGCGGTTGCGATGCTGCTGGGCTGTTTTACGCTGCCGGCTGCGGCGACAGTGACTTCGCAAGGCACATACTGGCAGGAGGATTTTACGGGTCAGGAGAAGAACACGAACCTGTCATCGTTTTCGATCAACACGAATTCATGGAACTATGTAAACGAGGATGATGCGGAGTATCAGCAGAAGGTGCGCGACTCGCTGATTGTCGACGGCGTGGAGGGCGTGTATGGCAAGGCACCGTTTGACACCGCGTTTCTGCATCAAGTGCAGTGGGATGAGGCGACGTTGCCGAGCGGCGACGGCGTGGCTAACTACAGCCAGATGCGTATCAGCCACAATTTTGGCAGCAATGTAAAAGACATCCGGGAGTCTGGAAAAGCAATCCTTCATTACAGTTTTGATTATGCGTCGAACGAGAATTATCTCCCGACGTCACTGTGGACAACGCCTTACTATGAGAAGGATGACGGTTCAATTGCAAGCGGCTATGCGGATACATATTTCTTTGCCGTAACAAATGCAGGCAAGGTGACAACCAATAACCAGACGATTGTAGATAAGCTTGCGCCGAATACCTGGTATCATTTTGATTTTGTATTCGACATGGGCAATCCGACAGCGTCGAACAAGACGCCGTACAAGGTATATGTCAACGGCGAACTGAAGGGAACGTTTGAATTTGACGCATTGCGTGGCACAGGAGAAAAGCCTGCTTGTGGCTTCCGTTCTATCATGTTCCAGGGCGGCACGCAGGCAAAGGTCGACAATGTTTATCCATTGGGGCAGGCGTATTATGACAATGTTACCTATGAAACCTTAGCAACAGAGCCGACGATTGCGCCGCTGTCTCTTACGAGCAGCAACACGTCGGTTGTCGTTGACAACAGCGCAAAGACAATTACGCTCGACAACGGTATCACGCCGGCGGCGGATGTTGAATCCGCGCTTTCCGGCACAACGGTGCTGAGCGTGGATATCAAGGACGCAACGGGAACGTCTGTGGAAGGGAATGCTGCAGACGGCAACTACCTGTGCGTTACAACGACGGGCAATACGGTAGAGTATTATACGATCAGTGCGCCGCCTGCGCCGCCGACCGGCGGAACGATCGAGGGCGAGCTCAAGATCACGGGTACGGCGAAGGAAGGCTATACCCTTACGGCTGACACGAGCGCGGTTACGCCGGCTGGCGTTATCCTGACATATAGCTGGAAGCGCGACGGCGTTACGGAGGTTGGAACCGATAAGTCCTATACCGTGGCAGCGGAAGACGTTGGCCACACGCTGACGCTGACGGTAACGGCGGTTGAGCCGTGCGACGGGACGCTCTCTGCAACATCCGAGACGATTGTAGGCGTAACGGGCGTTGAGGGGATCAGCAGTTCCACCTATACTTTTGACAACGAAGCTAAGACGATCGTAGCGCCTGTTGGGACGGTTGCAAGCGACTTTTACAGCAATATTACGCTCCCGCCGGTGCACACGGGCGTACTCGTTGACGCAGGGACAGGCGAGGCTGTAGCAGAGGATACCAAGATAGAGCTGGACAGCGACACAGAGCTGAAGTACCGCGTATCCGCTGCGGGAGAGAACGTAGATTATACGCTGGTAACGAAGTTTGTGGAGCAGGATTTTGAAGGCTTTACGGGCAAGAAGTTCTATAACGGCGCCAATAATGGGTTTGACAGTTGGGGCTTTACGTTCCCGGGCGGCGTTACGGAAGACAATGCGTATATTGAAGCCGTGGATGAAAACGGGAACCTGGTCATGAAGGCGTACACGAACGCCGGGTCGGGCCAGCTCAGTATGCGGCGTGAGAACATACCAAACGAACTGAACAGCCGCCAGATGGTATTTGGCTTTGACTATAAGGCGGAAGCGCTTGACGGGCTTAACAAGATTACAATCTATGACGGTAACGGCCATTACTGGGATATGATTTATTTCAATGCGAACGGTACCGTTACGCTCAACAACGGCGCAATATCCGCAGGGCGGTATAATGCAGGCGAGTGGAATAAGGTTTTGGTAGTTATGGACCTTGACACGACGGCAAGCCGCGTTTATATCAACGGCGATGAAGTGTATAATGGAAATATTGGGTCGCTCTCCACGATGGTGAAGTTCCAGAGCATTATCTATGCGCCGCAGCTTGGCGCTACAGCGCGTACCACCTATGTCGACAACTTTATCCTGTATCCGATTGCGAGCGTGGAAGGCTTTGACGCAAGCGGTATGCAGTCGGCAGTGACGAGCGATAAGGTTAAAATTTCGGAAGATAATATCATCTCCGGGTACGGCAGTGTGACGGCAAAAGATTTTGTTGACACGCTGATTAACGTACCGTCTGGTGCAACGGCGACGATTTATACGGCGGAGAATGCGCCGGTTGGCGATGACACGGCAATTGCAGAGGGCATGAAGCTTGTTGTACAGGCACGGGAGGAAGGTTACAGCACGACCTATACCTTTGGCGAAAGCATTGTGGCAGAGGTTGCAGTCCTGATTGACTCCAATCCAGTCAATATCCTGTACCCGGGCACGGCGAGCGCCACGGCTGATGTTTTTGTTCAGAGCGAGACGCAGCTGAACCTGAAGCTTGAGAAGTTTATAAGCGGCGATACGTCGGTTGCTGCAGAGAGCAAAGAGACAGGGCTTACCTCTGTACAGGGCGAGCAGACGCTGAGTGTTGCGCTTGACAACACGGTTGCAGATGAGCAGGGAACGTCTCTGAAGGCGACGCTTCTCGACGAGGGCGGCGCAGTTATCGCAACAAAGACGATTGCTTACTCAGATGCGCTTGAACTCGGTACGGAAATCATGAAGGTAAAAGACAACCGCAAGGGCATCTATACGATTACCATGGACGACGGCTATAAACTGTCAACGCAGCAGTTCTATGAGCCGTGGTTTGAGAAATACGACCTGCGCGGCACGACGGTTGCAGTATATAACTGCTTCAAGGATGGTGGCGCGACATATACTCCAGACTATGTAACGCCTCAGGAGAACCGGGAGTACTTCAATGAGCTCCTTACAAAAGGTAACTTTGAAATGGGTAGCCACTCCAATACGCACCCAACCCTGACGAGTGCGGCGGAGGATGTTGTGCGCTATGAAACGCTTGGGTCGATTCCGACGCTGGAGAGCGCATTCCCAGGTCAGCAGATTCTGACCTTTACATCGCCAGGCAACACTTACAATGACAGCATTAAAAACATTATAAAAGAAGGTTTTTATGCAGCGCGCGGCGGAAATGAAGGAAGCAACAATTTGGATGCGTTAGACAATTCTATTAATCCAGGCGGTATGTACGACCTGAAAATCCGCCGTGTAACGGGCGACGCTAACTATGCAACAACGGGCGGAACCGGTGGCGTAAACCCGACGACGATGAACAAGTGGCTTGACGATGCTGTTGCAAACGGCGAATGGGTCATTGAAATGTGGCATACGGTCGCATGGAAGCAGAATGAGGGCGACGCAACGTATTACAGCGACGGCGGCTATCTGCCGATGGCGACCAGCTATGCGGAGGAGCACCTTGCGTATGCAAGTAAGCTGCAGGCAAAAGGCGATTTGTGGGTTGCGACGTTTAACGAAGCGACGAAGTATCAGCAGGAGCGGCTCAATGCGGTAGTCGATGACCAGGCAACGCGGACATCGCGTGTAATCAGCCTGACGGACAATCTGCCGGATGATATCTTCAACTATCCGCTTACGCTTAGAAGCGAAGTGCCGGCTGACTGGACGTATGCAACGGTTACGCAGGATGGGAAGACGCAGCGGGCAGAAGTAGTAAGAGAAGTGGATAAGTATTACATCTACTATGACGCGACGCCGGATAAGGGCGATATCACGATTGCACAGAGCGATGTTGCGCCTGCAACAGGTATCATCAGCGCAATCAGCACAGAGGTATCTGAAGGCACATTGACACAGAAGGATACCGATATGAGCGAAGTGACGTTTACGGCGAACGTAACGGCTAATGGCGAATACGACGTAAACGACATCGAATGGTATGTAAACGGCGTACGCCAGTACCAGACCGGCACGACGTTCAGCTACACGCCTACGACAGGCGGTGATTTCGGCGTTATCGCAAAGGCAAATGTAAAGCAGGCAGATGGGACGTATCAGTTTGTTGAGGCGGAGCCGATCATCATTGCGGTAGAGATTTCGCCTCCGCCGCCGGAACTGTATCTGGTCAACGACAACTTCGACGACCGGACGCCGGGTACATTGCTGGCTACATCACAGGGTAAGTTTGACGTTGCAGACAACCGGTTCAGCGACAAGAAGTATGGTATTCGGGTTATTACTGACCCGACGGAGGAGAACACAGACAATATCGTTGTGCAGTTTGCGGAGGATTCGGACACAACAGCGCAGACAACGCCGCTTATGAATGTGCCGGTTGATTCGACGAAACCGCTCGTCCTGTCCGGTAAGGTATACATGAACTACGGCGGATGGCCGAACTTTATGATTGCCGTTCGCGACCGTGCGGGTAAAACATGGGCGACCAGCGAGGATATGCGTTCGCTGCTCTCGTTCCTGCCTAATGGTGTGATTGGGTCATACGACACTTGGTTTAACGCGACATCGGAAAGACAGTCGGAGTATAAATGGGTTGCAGACGAGTGGATTCGGTATGACATTTATCTGGATCTGAATCAGGAAGATATGACGCAGTGCAGCGTGAGAGTTGTACTTTCGGGCGGTATCACAGACGCGGAAGGGGTTCCGGTCGATGTGGCAGCCTTTGACGTTGGTACGGTTGACCTTTCTGTGACGAATTATTTAACAAAAGGCACGATTGACGTATCGTATATCGCAAACCTGGCACAGTGGTATAAAGATGACACGGTTTATGCTGACGATATCAAAATCTATCAGCAGAACACCGAGGCACAGGCTCTGACATTGACGCCGGATACGGATGTAGACCCGGCAAATGCAGAAATTGCGGCAGAGCTGGTGTTCGACCTCGACGCATCGACGCTGACGGGCGCAGATAAGATCAAGGTAACGGCGGGCGCGGCAACAGTTTCGCCGACGGCGATCGAGTTTGACCCGATGGAGCCGAACAAGTTTACGATGAAGTTTGACGCGGACGTACTCGCGGGCAACACGACCTACACGGTATCGTTTGACGAGTCTGTGAAGGATCTGTTTGGAGCAAGCGTAGCGGCTACGGCAACCTTTACAACGGCGGCTGGCGAAGAGCCAGAACCTGCTGAGACAGTTGAACTCACCGCGTCTGCGACAGGCGCCGGCGTGGTGGCGATCAGCGGCGGCAGCACGGGCGCTTCGGTGACCGATGAGGTTGAGCTCGGCGCACCGGTGACGCT
>DVOF01000162.1 GCA_018713805.1 Candidatus Aphodoplasma excrementigallinarum
GGTCTGAACCGCGGTTCAGACCTTTTCTTTAAATTTCCTTTTTGGGATTTACAATATCACGCCATGCCAAATCGCCGCGCTCCACACCGTGAATCAGCACCTCTGCGGTCGCAACGTTCGTCGCAAGCGGAATGTTATGTACGTCGCAAAGGCGAAACAGCGCCGAAACATCCGGCTCATGCGGCTGCGCCGTCAGCGGGTCGCGGAAAAACAACACCAGGTCAATCTCATTATACGCAATCCTTGCGCCAATCTGCTGGTCGCCGCCCTGCGGGCCGGACAAAAACCGGTGGATCGGCATCCCGGTCGCCTCAATGACCAGGCCGCCCGTCGTCCCTGTCGCAAACAGATTGTGCTTGCTCAAAATCCCCTTATATGCAATACAAAATTCTACCATCAGTTCCTTTTTCTTGTCGTGGGCAATCAACGCGATATTCATTCCACATCCGCTCTCCTCTCTATTTCTTATTCTTCTTATCCCCCGCGTTTGCTTTCATCTTATTGATCGGGATGTTTGCCACCAGGGCAGGGACAACCCGCTCGCCATCTTCGCTCTTTGTGCGCGTCACCTGTATTTCAAGTTCATTCTGGTCGATTTCTATATACTTGGAGATAACCTCCATGATCTCACCCTTCAACTGGTCTAAAAACTCAGGAGAAACGCCTGCCCGGTCATGGACCAGTACAAACTGTAACCGTTCTTTCGCGGCGCTGCCGGAGCCTTTTTTCTTGTTTTTGAACAGACCGAAAAAGTCCATCTCGCCTGCCTCCTTTTTCTGTGTTTAATCCGCCTTTACGCCGAAAAACTTCTTCACCTTTGCCATAAACCCAGGCGCATCCAGCTCCATGATCGGTACCTTTTCCCCCATAATGCGGGCCGTAATATTCCGGTAAGCCTGCCCAGCCTTGGACTTCTCGTCGGCCACAGCCGGCTCGCCGCGGTTTGTCGATATAATGATATTTTCATCGTCCGGCACAATCCCCAGCAGACTGATTGCCAAAATATCAATAATATCATCCACATTCATCATATCGCCCTTTTTGATCATCTGCGGGCGGATACGGTTGACAATCAGATGCGGGTCCTTGATATCATTTGCTTCCAGCAGGCCGATGATCCGGTCTGCATCGCGCACGGCCGACACCTCCGGCGTCGTAACGACGATGGCGCGGTCAGCGCCTGCAACTGCGTTTTTAAACCCCTGCTCGATTCCCGCAGGGCAGTCAATCAGGACATAGTCAAACTCCTTTTTCAGCTCCGCCGTAAGCTTTTTCATCTGCTCCGGCGAAACGGCGTTTTTGTCGCGCGTCTGCGCCGCGGGGATGATATAAAGCCCATTATACCGCTTATCTTTGATAAGCGCCTGCTTCGTCCGGCAGCGCCCTTCCACCACGTCTACGATATCATATACGATTCTATTTTCAAGCCCCATTACCACATCGAGATTCCGAAGGCCAATGTCCGCATCGATCAGTACAACGCTTTTATTTTTCAGTGCAAGGCCGGTTCCGATGTTTGCCGTCGTCGTCGTCTTGCCGACGCCGCCCTTGCCGGATGTTATAACAATTACCTCACCCATAACCGTTTTGTCCTCCTATGTAAAAAAATCATAAAAAACCACAACTATAATTAGTATAACATATGAAATTTTCTAAGTCTATAATTTATTTGATTTTTTTTGACAAATATCCGTCAATGTAAATATTCCCCTCATGTACATAGGCGATCTCCGGCCGCCATTCCGTTCCGACCTCTTCATCCGGCGGACGGGTGATGATATCCGCAATCCGGATCTGCGTCGGCGCCATGCACGCCGCCGCAACGATCGCATCCCGGTCGCCGTTGCACCCAGCATGCACGATTCCGCGCAGGATTCCCATTACGACGATATTCCCTGCGGCAATCAGCTCCGCGCCCGGGTTAACGTCGCCGACCACCACGAGATTCCCCAGCGATTTGAGGCATTGTCCGCTGCGCAATGTGCCGTGGTGGAAGCGGCTCTTGTCATCTGTGGGCATGAACCGGGAAAAGAAGGCGTTGTCCTCCCCTTCATATTCGATCTTTACATGCTCCGGCACAAGCTTCTTCAGTTCCTGCTCCAGCATGATCCGGTTAACGCCGCCGATATTGTGCCCTGTAAACAAAATGCGTCCGCTCCCAGAGGAAAAGAAATCGATCACCTCTCCGATCTTTTGCAGTGTCTCGCGCAAAACCGTACTAAAGTCCGCCTCGCTGACAATGACCATAATGCCATCCTTTATTCCTTTCAGCCGAACTGCTTCGTTTGTAGCCAAAACAAAAACCCCTTCCCAGTTTAGGGCAGCAATGCCCCGGTCTCATTATTGATATCGCTCTGTGGTTCTTCATAGTTATTAAAATACGCATCCAATACGTCCTTGACAACCGGCACAACGTCGCCGCCGCTGTTGCCGTGCTCAATTACGACCGCAATCGCGATCTCCGGATCGTCAAACGGCGCGTAGCCGACGAACAATCCGTTGTCTGACCCGACCGCAACCTGTGCCGAGCCCGTTTTGCCGCCAACCTCGATCGGATATCCGCGGAAGTGCGAGCTTGCCGTACCGTCCTCTGTTACGCCGAGCATACCGTTTAAAACCGCGTCGATGTTTTCTTCCTGCATCTGAATTGTTTCCACAACTTCCGGCTCCTTCTCAAACACGACGCTGCCGTCGATCGGCGAACGGATTGTCTTGACGATATGCGGCTTATACCGGTTTCCGCCGTTGATTAACGTAGAGAGATAGTTAGCAAGCTGAAGCGGCGTAAAAAGGTTATCCGACTGCCCAATCGCCGCCTGCAGCGTATCGCCCGGACGCCACGGCTCCCCGCCATAAGCCTCCCGGTCCTCCGGTCCGGCGAGCCTGCCCTTTGACTCCTCGCTCGCAAGCTCAAACCCGGTCCTTTCCCCAAGCCCAAACTTTTTCGCATATTCATTCAGGGTTTCGATCCCCATTAAACGGCCAACCTCGTAATAGAAGTAGTTGCACGAGTTTTTCACCGCGTCCGTCACCGTCTGCGCCCCATGCGTTCTGCCCGAGCTGTTATAAATCCAGCAGCGCGGCTGATAATCGTCATAGTATCTATAAATACCTTCATCTACAATTACCGTCTGCGGCGTAATCACGCCGCTTTCCAGCGCCGCAATCGACGTCAACATCTTAAAGGTCGAGCCCGGCTCGTACGTGCCGCTGATTGCCCGGTTCCAGATCGGATTGTTCGGGTCGCTTGCCAATCCGTTATAATTCTCGTTAAAAGTTGCAGGGTCAAAGGTCGGCCACGACGCCATAGCGAGTATTTCGCCATTTTTCGGGTTCATCACAACTGCCGCGCCGCAGTAGGCGTCCCCGCCCGACTTTTCCGATGGGTCGCCGCCGCGGCTGCGGATTTCTTCAATCGTTTGTGAAAGCGACTGCTCCAAAACAGTCTGTAATCTCGAGTCAAGCGTCAGGACGACGTAATTCCCGGGAACCGGGTCCTTGCCGGAATCCGGCTGCACCTCAAACCCATTCGGCGTCTGGACAAGGCTTGTATAGCCGTCCGTCCCCTTTAAAAAGGTCTCAAACTCCTTTTCGATCCCCTGTTTGCCGACCTCGTCGCTCATTTTATAGCCCTGATCCTTCAGCTCGGCATACTCGTCGCCTGAAATCTTCCCAATCCGCCCCAAAAGGTGCGCGGCAAGCGTCCCTTGCGGATATTCGCGGAAATACTCCGTTGTAATATTGACACACGGGTATTCTGACTGTTCCTCTTTCAGCTTTGTAACAAGGTTCATATCTACATCAGACGCAACTGTGAACGGCGTGCTGACCGAAAAGTCCCGGATTTCCATTTCATAGCGCAGGGAAACGATTTTCAGCGCGTCCTCCTGGGAATAATCCTCTGCCACTTTATACCGTGTCCGAAGCTTATCAAGCACCTCCTGCACCGTTATATTTTCGTCAAAATCCTGTTCCTCTTTCCAGTTTGCCTCCGCTGCTGTCGCGTCCTGCCCTTCCTGCGTGCTGGCATCCTCTGCGAAGGTAAACCGGAGCGGATCCGCCGCAATCGGAAGCGTCTGAAGCACTTCCTCGCCATGCTCCGTTATAAGGTTATATATTTTAAGCAAGATCGCATTGAATTCGTCGTTTTTTAAATTTGTTTTTTGAATCTGGACAGAATACCCCGTTTTGTTCGTCACAAGCGGCTGCCCATACCGGTCGACAATCTCCCCGCGCGGCGCGGAAACGGTCACGCTGCGGAGCTGCTTCTGCTCCGCCTGAATCAGATAGTCCTCCCCGCATATGATCTGCATCCAAAAAAGGCGCGCCACAACAATGAGGGCAAGCACGCCAATAAAAGCAGTATATACCTTAAACCTGCTCTGGTCTTTTTTGTTGTTATCCAGGCGAATCAAAGCCTCACCACCCTTATATCTGACCTCAGTCGCCAATTGCCGCGCCGCGGCGCATAATCAGAAGAACGACCACGGATACTACCGCATTATATACCATTGTCGGCAGCGCGACCCCAAGAAGCGCATACGTAACCGACAAACCGTCGTAGCGCATAAAAGACAATGCAAAATAAGCGACTTCATAAAGGAAGCTGATAACGCAGACAAACAGCAGGGAAACAAAAAACTTCCCCTTAAAAAACCGCGTACTCACCTGCTCGCACAGCAGTGCGCCAAACATACACAAAAGTGCATGGACACCAAATATTGTCTCGGAAGAAAAATCCAATAAAATCCCGCATGCAAGCCCGTAGAACATCGGCCGTTTATAGTCGGTCTGCGTCAAAGCAAAGCATATTACCAAAACGACCATAAGGTTTGGGGTGATGCCTCCAACAGCGAAATACTGGATAAAGGTCGTCTGGATCAAATACACAATAAAAGTTACGATTCCCAACCGCAGCATCTTCATCTTATCGTCCTGCCCCCTCTTGGCTTACTGCCCGCTATCCTGCCCCTCCACGGTGTCCAGTACAACGAGTACGTGGCGCGTAGCGTTAAAGTCGACCAGGGGTTCAATCAGGGCATACTGGCTCACCCCGGTCGAATCCGTAACGATCTCCTGTACCCGGCCGATCGGCACGCCCGCCGTATATACGCCGCCAAGCCCCGATGTTTCAATGATATCGCCGACCACGATCTGCGACTCTTTATTGATGAATACCATTTTACACAGCCCTTGCTTTTCGTAGGCATTGTCCCCCGTCACAAGCGCCACATCCCCGGTACGCACGACCTTTGCACCTACAGAGGACGAGGAATCGACAATCGTCACAATACGCGACCAGTTCAGCCCGACTTCCTGTACGTGGCCGACGAGCCCTTCGTTCGTTAAAACCATGCTCTTTTCCTGTACGCCGTCTAAGGAGCCCTTGTCGATCGTATAGTAATTGAACCAGTTGTCCGTGCTCCAGCCAATGATGGTCGCCCCTGTCGTGCGCAGGTTAGAATAATCGTTTTCCTTTAAGTCCAGCAGCCCGGAGAGGCGCTCGTTTTCCTCCCTGTAATCCTGCACGCTCCTTTGCTCGCGTTCCAGCTCGGCAACACGCTTTGACAGGCGCGTATTCTCCTCTTTATAGTCCTTCATTTCAAAAAGGAAGTTGAAGAAGCCGCCAACCCCGTCGGTTACGGCGGTGATACCCTTTTGAATCGGAGACACGACCGTATTAAAAAGATTCTCCGCAAAAAACGTCCCCCCCGCAAGCACAGAAATGCCCATCACAATCAGGATAACCAGCGCCGTACCAATGATGATCGACATTTTTTTATGCTTTTCAAAAAAATACACCGCAATCACCTCACAAGCCAAGACCGATTATTTCGAGTTGATGAGTACCTTCTTCAAGGTTTCGATCTCCTCAAGCACCTTCCCCGTTCCGAGCGCAACACAGTCCAGCGGGTCCTCCGCAACATAGACCGGGATCCCCGTCTCGCGCGTGATGAGCTTGTCCAGCCCGCGAATCAACGCGCCGCCGCCCGTCAGCATGATACCGCGGTCCATAATGTCGGCCGACAGCTCCGGCGGCGTCTTCTCCAGTGTAAACTTAATTGCGTCGACAATCGCGGTGATCGGCTCGTCGAGCGCGCCGCGGATTTCCTCCTGCGTGATCGTAATATTTTTCGGCAACCCGGTCACAAGGTCGCGCCCGCGGATTTCCATGGTATGCTCCGTCTCCTCCGGATAGGCCGAACCGATTGCAAGCTTGATCTGCTCGCCCGTCCGGTCGCCGATCATGAGGTTGTATTCTTTTTTAATATAGGCAACAATCGCGCTGTCGAGCGCATCGCCCGCTACGCGGACCGAACGGCTCGTCACGATACCGCCCAGCGAGATGACCGCGACCTCGCTCGTGCCGCCGCCGATGTCTACGACCATACAGCCGGTCGGTTCCTCCACCGGAAGCCCCGCGCCGATCGATGCCGCCATCGGCTCCTCCATCAGATAGGCCTCCCGCGCACCGGCTTGCAGCACAGCCTCCTCGACTGCGCGCTTCTCCACCTCTGTAATCCCGGAAGGGATGCAGACTACTACGCGCGGCTTCATGATGGAACCCGACGAGCTGACCGCCTTGATAAAGCTGCGCAGCATTGCCTGCGTAATGTCAAAATCAGCAATGACGCCGTCCTTCATGGGACGGATCGCAACAATGTTGCCCGGCGTACGGCCAATCATTTCCTTTGCCGCGTTGCCGACTGCGAGCACCTTATTTGTCGTTTTATCAATCGCCACGACAGACGGCTCGCGCACAACGATCCCCTTTCCCTTCACATGTACCAGCGTGTTTGCTGTTCCAAGGTCAATCCCGATGTCTTTTGCAAAAAGTGCCATATGACGTTATCTCCTTTATCAAATAATCTATAATTTATTGTTCTGAAAATTCTGTTTCAAGTATCTCCTTAACAAGCCCGACCGGCAGGCCCACGACATTGTCAAAATGTCCGACAAACCCGCGGACAAACCGCCGTGCGCCGCCCTGGATCGCATAGGCTCCCGCCTTGTCCATCGGCTCCTTTGTTTTGATATAGGCGCGTATTTCCCGGTTTGTCAGACGGCGGAACAAAACGTCCGTCCGCTCGCTTCTGCACACGGCGCGGCCAGTTTTTACCTCCACAATACATACGCCGGTATAGACCTGATGTGCCCGCCCGGATAAAAGATGCAGCATCCGCCGTGCGTCGCGCCAATCCTTTGGCTTTCCAAGGATTTCGCCCCCGGCGCTCACGACCGTGTCAGCGCCGAGCACCAGACAGTCCTCCCGGACTGTTTTTGCCACAGCGGCTGCCTTCATAAGTGCAAGCTCGCGCACCAGCAGCGGCGCTTCTATGATACCAATCGCTTCGTCCACGTCGCTCGTTCTTACTTCAAATGTAAACCCGGCCTTTGCCAAAAGCTCCCGCCGGCGCGGCGAGCCTGAAGCCAGTATCAATTTTTTCATAACGCTTTCCTCACGAAATTACGAAATTGTATCTTCTTTTCCATCCCAAAGGCGCGCTTTTTTCAGATAAGCAAGCGCAAACTTTGCGGCGTAACCCGTAAAAATCCCCGTAATGCAAGCTACTATAGCAAGTATTGGCAAATAGGTGAAAATCCATACATTCGACAATAGCACCGCCGCCACCGCCGTCTGCGCCGCATTGTGGGTCACCGCGCCCGCAATACTGACGCCAATGGGCGTAAACCGTCCGCGTCCCGCATGCAAAACCGCCAGCATCACACACGTTGCCGCAAGCGACCCCGTTACGCTGTAGAGCATTGCACTTACGCCGCCATAGAGCAAGCTTCCCAAGAAAGGGCGCAGAACAGCGCATACAAACGCCGTTTTTGCACCAAACGAATAGAGCAGGATCAGCGTCGCAATATTAGCAAGCCCGAGCTTGCCGCCAGGCAAATTGACTGTCATAGGAATTATGCTTTCCGCCACTTGCAGCCCAACGCCGAGCGCAATGAACACCGCGCACAGCACCATCCGTTTAGTACGCGACCGCATCTGCACCGCTGCTCCCCCCTGTCATACGGATTACAAGCCTGTGCGGCAGGCAGACGATCACCTCGTTTGGTTTCGTGATTTTGCCCTGTAAAACGTCGGTTTGATCCGGACAGTCCGACTCCGCGACGCGAACGCCGTCGGAAAATAATTCTATTTTATTATACCCGTATTTGCTTTTTATTTCAATGGATTTGGAAGAATTTATTTCTCTTAAGGAGTATTTTGCATACTCTCTTCCGTCAAGTTCAATGATAACTGCGTCCGGTGCGCCGGAAAAAGCAAACACATTGATGAAAACCAATGACAAAACGGATACCGCCAGCACCAAAGCCGCAAGCCCTTTATCCCACTTACTCAAACGACCCCACCGCCAAATCTGCTTCAATTTTCACTTCACGCCGCGATAAAAATGCCCCCGCGTGAATGTATTTTCTGCAAAGCTGTTCTGCACAGCCTCGCCGCACATGGCACGCCGGTATTCGCCGGCAATCCGTTCACACGTATGCGCAGGCTCGTTCGTGAAGCAAAGCCGTATCTTTTTCACGCCGCACCGGCGCAAATCCGCAAGCTTGTCCGCCATGTAAAGCGGCACCGCATTAAGTAAAATATTTGTACAGGAATCCGGCTCACACAAAAGCGGGAACTCCTGCTTTCTCCGGTCTACGAGCCGGTAGCCGCCCTCCCCTTTTCCGCAGGCGCCGCTGCACGCCCGAATCACGCAGTTTTTCATCACCATGAGCGGCAGGCGGCCGTACGCAATCACTTCGCTCTCACCGGCTACGCCGCCCAGCGCCGCGATCTCATGCAGGTTCAATTCGGGGGAAAGCGTAACACGTGCAAAGCCGTTTTCCCTGCAAAAGTGTGCCGCAAACGAATTATACACATTGAGCCTCCAGTCGCCATAGACCGTATGCCGCCCCTCCAGCCGCGCCGCAGCACCGGGCGACGAACACAGCACGCCCTTTGTTGGAACCCGTTCATACAGGATTTCCTTATCGTTTTCCACAATTGCAGGAAGGGATGTGATAATCTCAGTTTTACCTGTAAAGGCAGATAACTTGTCAACTATATATAGTGGCACGTATAGCTTATCCGGCTCAATTTGCAGGACAGCCCGCGCCTGTTCCAGCGTCCGGACAGAAACACACAACTCTTCCCGGCTGTCCCCAGGGCTGATAATATAACCAATCGATGCGGCTTCATTCCCTGCTGTCTTTACTGTACACCGGCATTCCATCAGTTTTTCACATGCTGTACGCCGCAATGCATTCAGTGCGCTGATTGGGACAGAAAGGCCGTCCTCCAATTGTAATTTCAAACCCGTTAGCCGGAATGGGACCGAGCCAAATTTACTGAGCTGTGCATATGCCCGTTCCCAGGTAATTGTATGATCGACAGCTGACTGCGGTATTTCCCCGAAAGCGGTAACGGTATTGCCGTCCGCATCGGTCAGCATCATCTGCATTTCTTTGCCACGGCGTATCTCACATTCCGCCCGAACAGGCACGAGGCGGAAATTTGCATTCGACGCAAACCTCTGTTTGATCTCTGGCTCAAACGTCTCAGGCGACACGTTCGACGGCGAGGCATAGCTCATCATCGGCCCGCCAAGTTTTCCGGTATAATATCCATCCGTAAAGCCGCTCCGGTTAAATGCGTTTAGTAGCGCCTGCCTGTCCTTTTGCTCCGGGCGTTTCCCGCTGTCGAGATATTTACGGTAGATTCCCGTGACCGCCGCGACGTATTCCGGACGCTTCAACCGCCCCTCAATCTTGAGCGAGTCGATCCCTGCCTGCTTAATCTCCTGCAAATGATCGATCAGGCACATATCCTTCGGGCTGAGCAAATATCCCTTTTTCACCGGTTTCCCGGCAGGATCCTTCAGTTCATAAGGCAGGCGGCACGGCTGCGCACAGCGGCCGCGATTGCCGCTTCTGCCGCCTAAAATGGAGCTCATCAGGCATTGCCCGGAATAGCACTGGCATATCGCACCGTGAACAAAGATTTCCAGCTCGATATCGACCGCGCGTTTTATCTCTGCAATTTGTTTCACGGATAACTCCCGTGCCAGCACGACGCGTTTAAAACCAAGCTGGCGGAGCTTTTCCGCGCCGGCAATGCTGTGTACGCTCATCTGCGTGGAAGCATGCAGCCGGAGCCCGGGAACCGCACGACGCAGCAGCCCCGCCAGCCCAATATCCTGGATAATCAGCCCGTCGGCGCCGGCCTGCTCGTGTAAGAACACAGCAAAATCAAGCGCGGATTGCACCTCTGATTGCTTTAGCAGCGTGTTGAGCGTTACAAACACCTTTACGCCGCGGATATGGCAATACCGAACCGCCTCCATGAGCCGTTCCCGATCAAAATTTTCCGCCCCGGCGCGTGCAGAAAACTCCGTCCCGCCGAGATAGACCGCATCTGCGCCGCTTTGCACCGCAGCGGCAAGCGCGTCCCAAGAGCCTGCGGGCGACAATAGTTCCGTTTTTATTTCTTTTCTCATGATTTGCCCTCATAATTTAAAATGAGTGTGCGGCGCACACTACCGCACACTTATATTCTGTATCCTCACTGCCCGCTCTAAAACTGCTCCAAAAACTTCGTAAGCTCCTCTTCCTTTTGGGCAAGCTGTTCCTGCGCCTTTTTCAGCTGTTCCTCCAGTTCCTTAATCCGCTTTTCGTACTTGTCCGCTTCTTCGTCATACTTTAATATCTGGCCGCGCATATTATCTTCTGCGACATGGGACTTGTATGCCTCGTCCGAAATGTTGATCGCAGTCAGAAGCGCAGCCGTGTCCGTACTGAGGCGCGGGTTCATCTGCAAGATTTCGTCCATTTTCCGGTCCACATAGGAGCAAATTTTATAAATATACTCCTCCGGTTCATTTGCTGTGATTGTAAAAAACCTTCCCCGAATTTTCACCTCTACCTTATTTCTTTCACTCATAATGAACCTCCGATCGTATTGTTGATTCTTATTTTTTCCGGTTTAAGTAGTCGTATGCCCTCAAAATACCGATCACGGTTTTCCCATCCTTGATTTTATTTTCCGAAACCATGTCCATCAGCTCGTCAAAGCTGTACTCGTACAGCTCAATAAACTCGTTTTCGTCCAAGTCCTTTTCCCCTGCCGTCAGCCCCATTGCCAGATAGATATGGATTTTCTCATTGCAGAAGCCCGGCGTGGAGTAAAACTCGCCAAGATAGACAAATTGCTCGGCTGTATAGCCGGTTTCCTCCCGAAGTTCGCGCACGCCGCAGGCATAGTGGTCCTCGCCCCACTCCAGCTTCCCGGCAGGAATCTCCATGATAATTTCATCGAATGGCCTGCGGTACTGTTTGACCAAACAGACCTTGTTCTCCGGCGTAACGGCCACAATCCCGACGCCGCCCGGATGCTCGACCAGCTCCCGTGTTGTAATATTGCCGTTCTGCACGACCTCGACAGTATCGACCCTCAGGTTTATGATTTTCCCTTTAAAAATGGTGTCCGATTTGATTAGCTTTTCTTTTTTCAGCATAAAGGCTCCCC
>DVOF01000163.1 GCA_018713805.1 Candidatus Aphodoplasma excrementigallinarum
CACCAGGACGATATGGCTTATGTCTATTTCATAGACAAAAACGTATTTTTCTGGATGTCAGACTATTATGTAATGGATGGCTCGCAGCAAAAGTTTCTTGGACATGGCTTGTATTTTACCTATAATTAATCAAATTTGCAATGTAAAAAAGAGGCGGATCCCGCCTCTTTTTTTATCCTTCAATAAACACGCACAGCCACACGCACGCCGTTGTCCGTGCGACACGGTGCCGCCTGTGGCGCGGGAGAAACACGCAGTCGCCGGCGCGCAGCGTCTGCATGCCGGTTTCATATTCAAGGTCGGCCTCGCCCGTAAGCAGGCAGACCCACTCGTCCTCCTCCTGGTCGTACCAGTCTGACGTGTGGCCGTCGGACACGATTTTTTCTATCCGGACGTTTTTTTGCTTCAGTAAAAGCTCCACAATCTCCTCCGGCGGACGCTCCACCGGGCGGTCATACACGTTCATCTTTCCCCCTCCTGTTTGTCACAGCCCCAGTACGCGGAGCCTATCAAAGTACCCTTCGAGCTGTGCCGCACAGTCGCGCACATAGGCGGGCGGGTGCGGCGCACGCCCCTGCGTCAGCTCCGTCTCGCGGTACTGCTGGAGCGTATAGCATTTTGCGCCTTTGATATAGGAGGCAAGCTTGACAATGTCCTCGCTCGTCAAATCGGGCGAGAAGGTCGTGCGGAACTCGTAGTCAATGCCGGACTCCATAATTAGGGCTATGCTTTCTTTCACCTTGTCCATGTCAATCCTGCGCCGGCAGACGGCCTCGTACTTTTCAAACGGGGCCTTGATGTCCATGGCGATATAGTCGAGCAAATGTTCTTCATGCAGCGCGCGGATGACGTCCGGGCGTGTGCCGTTGGTGTCAAGTTTGACGAGATAGCCCATCTCCTTGACTGCGCGTGCAAAGTCGTCCAAGCCGCTTTGCAGGGTCGGCTCGCCGCCGGTGAGCACAACTGCGTCCAAAAATCCCTTCTTCCGTTCCAAGTCGGCAAGGATGGAGCCCGGGTTATAAACGACGCTGTCCGCGCCGCGCACGAGCAGGTGGTGGTTGTGGCAGTACCAGCAGTTCATGTTGCAGCCAGGCGCAAAAATGAGCGCCGCAATCTTGCCCGGATAGTCGACAAAGGAATTTGGCACAAAGCCTGCAATTTGCATAAAGTTCCCTCCCTCACAAAGTAAAAATACCGGCCCCGGCGGCGTGTGCCTACGCTGCCGGAACCGGCGGGGATTTGAGCAGATTTATTTTACAACGAGCATTTTACGCTCCTTGTATTCTTCCTTTTTCCCGATATTGTAATTCTGTACCGGACGCAGATAGCCCGTCACGCGCGACCAAACTTCCGCTTCTTTGCCGCATTCCGGGCAGGTGAAGTGCTCGCCTGCAATGTAGCCGTGCTCGTTGCAGATGGAGAACGTCGGCGTAATGGAGATATACGGCATTTTGTATTTGGTGAAAATCTTGCGGATCAGGTTCTTGCACACTTCTGTGTCGTCAATCTTCTCTCCAAGATACAAATGCTGTACTGTACCGCCCGTATAGAGCGACTGCAATTCGTCCTGCAGCTCCATCATTTCAAAGATGTCGTCCGTATACCCGACCGGAAGCTGGGACGAGTTGGTGTAGTACGGAGTGTCCGTCCCTGCTGTGATGATGTCGGGGTACCGCTTTTTATCAATTGCGGCCAGACGGTAGGATGCGCCCTCTGCCGGAGAAGCCTCTAAGTTATAGAAGTGGCCCGTCTCCTGCTGAATCTCAATCATCAGCTCGCGCAGATAGTGCATGATTTCAAGCGCAAATTCCTGTCCCTCCGGCGTGGTAAGATCCTTACCCAGGAAGTTCTCACACGCTTCATTCATCCCGATAATGCCGATGGTATTGAAGTGGTTGTACCAATACTCACCCGTGCGTGCCTTGATGTTGCGCAGATAGTGCGTCGCATAGGGGTAGAGCCCGCGTTCCGACTGGTCCTCGATGATCTTGCGCTTAATCTCCAGCGACGTTTTCCCAATCTGTACAAGCCGCCACAGCCGCGCCTTAAACTCCTCCTTCGACGACGAGAGGTAGCCAATCCGCGGCAGGTTGATCGTATATACACCGATCGAACCCGTCATGGGGTTGGAGCCGAACAGGCCGCCGCCGCGCTTGCGCAGCTCCGTCGTGTCGAGCCGCAGCCGGCAGCACATCGAAACCGCGTCCTCCGGCGAAAGGTCGGAGTTGATATAGTTGGCAAAATAGGGGATGCCGTATTTGCAGGTAATCTGCATAAATGCGTCCACAACCTCGCTGTCCCAGTCAAAGTCCTTCGTGATGTTAAGCGTCGGGATCGGGAACGTGAACACGCGCCCCTTCGCGTCGCCCTCCAGCATGACGTCGCAGAACGCTTTGTTGAAGATATCCATTTCTTTCTGGAAGTCGCCGTACTTTTTATCCATCAGCTTGCCGCCGATGATGACATTGTCGTCGTGCAGCGTGGACGGCACCTTGATGTCGAACGTCAGGTTGGAGAATGGGCACTGGAAGCCCACGCGCGTCGGCACGTTGATGTTGAAGATAAACTCCTGGATGCACTGACGCACCTGGTCGTACGACATATTATCGTAGTAGATGAACGGCGCGCAGTAGGTGTCAATGCTCGACCACGCCTGTGCGCCCGCCGTCTCGCCCTGCGTCGTGAACGTCGAGTTCACGATCTGGCCCAAGAACGAGCGCAGATGCTTTGCCGGGCCGCTCTCCACCTTGCCGTATACGCCGCCGAATCCGTCGGTCAAAAGCTGGCGCAAATCCCAGCCGGCGCAGTACGGACCGAAAAAGCCTAAATCGTGGATATGTGCGTCGCCGCCTTCGTGCGCCTCGCGCACCTCGTCGGGATAAATCTCATGCAGCCAGTATTTTTTCGTAAAGGTTTCCCGTACGTAGTTGTTGAGGCCGTTGATGCTCTTCTGTGTATTTGCATTTTCCTGGATATGCCAGTCCTTATCGCCGAGATAGTCGGAAAACATGTCGATCGTCGCGCCAATCAGGGCGTTGATCTCCCGCGCGCCCTTGCGCTTTTCGCGGTAGAGGATGTACGCCTTTGCCGTCTGCGCGTGCCCGTGCTCGATCAGCACCTTTTCCACAATGTCCTGGATGGATTCAATATCCGGCGTTTCCCCCGCATATTTTTTGTCGAGCATGTCTACGACTTCGTTGCACAGCCCCTGCGCCATCTCAAAGTCGTTCCCGCCGACTGCCGTCGCCGCCTTGAAAATTGCCCATGTGATTTTTTCGGGCTTAAACTTTTCAAGCCGCCCGTCCCTCTTTTTTACTGCCGCGATCATGTGCCATTC
>DVOF01000164.1 GCA_018713805.1 Candidatus Aphodoplasma excrementigallinarum
CCATAACGCTGTCATACGCCCACTCAGAAATATCTAAAGCGTCGTCATAGTCGGGTGTGCCTTTCTTAATGGAAAGCGGATTATTATTGCTTGCATAATTTATAACCCGCGTCATAATCGTTGCCAGTTCCTCTCGGTTCAGCGTATCATGTTCTGCATAGTCCACCTGCTCCGTACATTTTCCGTTTATAATCCCTTCTCCGTAAAAGAACTCCATCCACTCGTCATATGTTTTCTTAACAATTAGGACCACTCCCGGTGCTATAGGCTCCTTCCGCAATTGGTAATTGTTTTTTTCAAATACGTCTATAAGCCCCAAATAGAACGCTTTGCGGGTGATAGGATCTGAGCGATTATTGTTTTCACGGAGCGTATCCGCCATAATTCCCGCATGATAGGCTTCTTCCCAGTCTGCGGCCATTGCCAAAGCATCCGTACATAGTATTCCCACTATAACAATTAGCGCTAATATACGAACCTTTTTCATGTTCATCCCTCACATCTTAAAAATCTTTCGTTTATATAAACTGACTTTCCGACGGTAGGCAAAAGCGGTATTGTCCATAGCATAAAATACCTCAGCATGCTATTTATCTATTTTTCCATCATCTCCATCATAAACAGATACTTCATATCCGAAAAGCCGTACAGGTCCTCGTGCCCAAAATCGGGGTAGATGACGCTCTTTTTCTCGCATGTCATTTTATTAAACGCCGCAAACTGCGTCGACGGCGGGCACGTCGTGTCCATCAGCCCGGTCGCCATCATCACCTTCGCGCGGATGCGCGGCGCAAGGTATTGCAAGTCGATGTACCCCAGCCGTGTGAAGATCTCATCTTCCCGCTCGTGGCGCGGGTCAAAATGGCGGAAATACTCCTTCAGCTCCCCATATGCACCCTCGGCAAGGTCCATCTCCCACACGCGCTTGTAGTCGCACAAAAACGGGTACTGCGGCGCCGCGCGGCAGATGCGCGGCTCGAGCGCGCTGCACGCAATTGTAAGCGCGCCGCCCTGGCTCCCGCCCATCGCGCCGACGCGCGTTTCGTCGATATCGTCCATTTCCATCACGATTTTGGCAAGCTCCGCCGTGTCGAGGAAAATATCGCGGAATAGCAGCTTTTGCGGGTCGTCTTCGTCCAGCCCGCGGATAATATGGCCATGGTGCGTGTTGCCTACGACGCCGCCTACGTCCTCCGACTTGCCGCCCTGCCCGCGGCAGTCGAGCGCAAACACGCTAAACCCTGCCAGCACATACGGCAAGTAGCTTGTCCAGTCGCTGCTCGAACCGGTATAGCCGTGGAAGTGCAGCACCGCCGGCATTTTCCCGCTGCTTTTCGTGGGCTTTAGGCACTTTGCGTATACGCGCGCGCCGTTTACGCCGGTAAAATACATGTCGTAGCACTGCGTCCCCGGCGCGGTAAACGCCGCCTCCTTCAGTTCCACTTGCGGATCCACCGCGCGCATTTCGGCAAGCGCCTTGTCCCAGTACGCGTCAAAGTCGTCCGGCTTCGGGTTCCTCCCTTGATAGATCTTCAGTTCCTCCAATGGCATGTCAACGATTGGCATAATAACTCCCCCTTAAAAATATTCTCCATGCACAAAAGGCCACCGGCAAACCGACAGCCTTCCTCATTTTTTATCTGATTTTAATGTGTACCTCACGCAATTGCTGCTCCGACACCGGTCCCGGCGCGCCAATCAGCAAATCCTGCGCGTTGCTCGTCATCGGGAATGCAATGACCTCGCGGATGCTCGACTCGCCCGTTAAAAGCATTACCATACGGTCAATCCCCGGCGCCATGCCCGCGTGCGGCGGCGCACCGTAGTGGAACGCGTTGTACAGCGACGCAAACTTCTCCTTAATCGTCTCTTCCGTATAGCCCGCAATCTCGAACGCTTTTACCATAATCTTCGGGTCGTGGTTGCGCACCGCGCCGCTCGAAAGCTCCACCCCGTTGACCACAATATCGTACTGGTACGCCAAAATGTCGAGCGGGTCCTTGTTTAAAAGCGCGTCCATCCCGCCCTGCGGCATGGAAAACGGGTTGTGCGTAAAGCCGACCACGCCCGTCTCCGGGTCGCGCTCGTACATCGGGAAGTCTACGATAAAGCAGAACTTGAACTGCCCTTCTTTTATAAGCCCCATGCGGTTTGCAAGCTCGGTGCGGATTTGGCCCGCCAGCGTCGCAACGATCTCCGGCTTGTCGGAGATAAAGAACAGCACGTCGCCGCCCTTGAGGCCGGACTGTTTGATCAGCTCCGCCTTTTCCGCGTCGGGCAAAAACTTCGCAATCGGGCCGGCAAGGTTGAATTCATCGTCACACTTGACATAGCCGAGCCCCTTCATGCCGATTTCAGTTGCAAACTTGAGCATATTTTCAAAAAAGCTCTTCGGCTGGCTTGCGCCGCCCGGCAGGTTGATTGCCCGGACAATGGCCTTCTGGAACGGCACAAAGTCCGCGCGCGAAAAGATATCCGAAACGTCAATAATCTCAAGCGGATTGCGCAAATCCGGCTTGTCAGTGCCGTATTTGAGCATCGCTTCTTTATACGGAATCCGCACAAACGGCGCCTCGTCCACCTCTGCGTCGGAAAACTTTTTAAACGTCGAAGAAAGTACGTCCTCCGCAACGGCGAACACGTCCTCCTGGCTCGCAAACGCCATCTCAAAATCAAGCTGGTAAAACTCGCCCGGCGAGCGGTCCGCGCGCGCATCCTCGTCACGGAAGCACGGCGCAACCTGATAATAACGGTCAAAGCCGGACACCATCAAAAGCTGCTTGAAAATCTGCGGCGCTTGCGGCAGGGCGTAGAACTGGCCCTTAAACTTGCGGCTCGGCACGAGATAGTCGCGCGCGCCCTCCGGTGAGGAAGCCGACAGAATCGGCGTCTGCACCTCCATAAAGCCGTGTTCCTCCATTTTGGCGCGCAAGTGCGATATGATCTGCGCGCGCTTTACGATATTGGAACGCACCTTGTCGTTACGCAGGTCGAGGAAGCGGTATTTCAGGCGCACGTCTTCCTTTGTTTCCGTGGAGGTCGCAATCTCAAACGGCAGCGGGTGATAAACCGCGCCGAGCACCTTGATGTCCGCGTCCTTTATCTCGATTTCGCCTGTGGAAATTTTCGGGTTGACCGTATCTGCATCGCGCTTCGTCACCACGCCTTCAACCTGTACAACCGTTTCCTTTGAAATGTCATGCAGCACGGTATCGTCCTTTACCACGACCTGCGTCACGCCGTAGCTGTCGCGCAAGTCGAGAAAGATAACGCCGCCGTGGTCGCGGATATTAAACACCCACCCGCAAAGGCTGACATGCTGGCCAATGCTTCCCGCGTCCAGCTCCCCGCAGGTATGCGTCCTTAAACTCGTTGAGAAATCCATCGCTATCCAAACCTCCACAAATTAACAATCCAATGGGCAAACGCTCCGTGCGCCGCCTCCAATTAGTTTGATATTATAACA
>DVOF01000165.1 GCA_018713805.1 Candidatus Aphodoplasma excrementigallinarum
ATACCGGGACGAATATGTCGCTGACATTGTCGGCGGCGGCAGAAGAGGTCAAAAAATTTGTGACGCCTGCGGTCGGCGACGTGGCAAAAAGCCTGTCAACCGCCTCGTTGCGCGGCGCGCGTGGCAACTCCGGCGTTATTTTGTCGCAGTTCTGCCGCGGAATTGCAAAGGGATTGGACGGCAAGCAGACCGCAAACGCAAAAGAATTTGCCGCAGCATTGCAAAACGGCGTCGACACAGCCTATAAGGCTGTTATGCGGCCCACGGAGGGCACCATCCTCACGGTGGCGCGCGAGTGCGCGGCTGCGGCTGTCAAAGTATCTGAGCTGGAAGATGATATCGTCATTGTTATGGAGCAGGCAATCGAGGCGGCAAAGGAATCGCTTGACAATACTCCAAACCTGCTTCCTGTTTTAAAGGAAGCGGGCGTTGTGGACGCGGGCGGCGCCGGCCTTGTAAAGATTTTGGAGGGCGCCTACCTCGCACTGTCGACCGGCACGCTTGTCGACCTGAAAGAAGCGGTAAAAAGTACGACTGCTACGGCAGCGCAGGCCGCCATTGACACGGAAAATATCAAGTTTGCCTACTGTACGGAATTTATTATTGACAAAAAATCGGATAAAGTCAATGTAAAGCGGTTCAGCGAGATCATTGACCCGAAGGGTGACTGTAAGCTTGTTATTGATGACGACGAAATCGTAAAGGTGCATATCCACACGAACCACCCGGGCTTCGTCATTGAAGAAGCGCTCAAGCTCGGTACGCTCAGCCGGATCAAAATTGACAATATGAAGCTCCAGCACACGACTATCCTGGAAGCGGAGGCCGCGCCGGACGGTTCGGAAACAGCGGAGGCTATCTCCCCCACCGCGCCGCACAAGCAGTACGGGTTTGTCTGCGTTACAGCCGGGAGCGGACTTTCTGACCTATTCCGCGACTACGGCGCGGATGAAATCATTGAGGGCGGGCAGACCATGAACCCCAGCACGGACGATATCCTGCATGCAATTGGAAAAATCAATGCAGATTGTGTGTTTGTCCTGCCGAATAATAAAAATATTATCCTTGCGGCGAATCAGGCGGCGGAGCTGTGCGAGCGCGACGTTGTCGTGCTCCCGACTAAGACCGTGCCGCAGGGCATTGCCGCGATGATGGCGTTTTTGCCGCATCTCGACCAGCAAAAGAACACAGAGGCCATGACGGCGGCGCTCGAGCGGGTCAAGTCCGGGCAGGTCACCTATGCCGTGCGCGACACAAGCGTGTCAGGCAAAGAGATCAAAACAGGCGACATCATCGGCATCAGCGAGGGGGAAATCTGTACGGTTGCGGAAAGCCCCGACGAAGCACTCTTTGACCTTGTCGGCAAAATGGCCGATGAGGATGCGGAAGTAATCTCGGTCTATTACGGCGAGGATGTATCGGAAGAGCAGGCGCAGGCAGCAGCCGACCGGCTGGAGGAATTGTATCCCGACTATGACGTACTATTGCAAGCCGGCAAGCAGCCGCTCTACTACTACATCATCTCTGTGGAGTGATGCGTCATGCTGCACGATAACATTACGGCCTTAAAGGGCATCGGCGCGGCGAAGGCGAAGCTGTTTGAAAAAGTGGGCGTTGTAACGGTGCAGGATCTGCTTTACTACTTCCCGCGCGGATACGAGGACCGGACAAAAACCGTTCCAATTTATGAAGCATACGACTCACAAACGGTGTGCATAAAAGCCACCGTTTTTTCTGCTGTCCGTCAGCGGCGAATCAGCAAAACGCTATCGCTCTATTCTGTCGAACTGGCGGACGAGAGCGGGCAGATGCAGGCGACATGGTTTAATAATAAATACATCAAAAACAGCATTCACAAGGGAGAAACGTATATTTTTTATGGAAAAGTCCGCCGTATTGGCCCGCGCAAAACGATGGAGAACCCAATCTTTGAGCGGCTGGACAAGCCGCAGGTGGTAACGGGGAAAATTGTCCCGCTCTACCCGTTGACGGAGGGGCTGACGCAGAAGATCGTACAGACTGCCATGACGCAGGCTCTGGACGCCGCCGCAGAACTGTCCGACCCGCTCCCCCGCTCCCTGCTTGCGCGCTACTCGCTCGTCCCGCTGCGGCAGGCGGTCGAGAATATCCACTTTCCCTCGGATTTTGAAGCGTTTGAGCAGGCGCGGCGCAGGCTCGTGTTTGAGGAGCTTCTGACGCTGTCGCTTTCCCTGGCAAAAATCAAGCAAGGCAAAACGGCGCAGCGCCGGGAAACGGTGCTTAACACCTCCTGTATCGAGGAATTCACCAGCTCGCTTCCCTATCGGCTGACGCGGGCGCAGCAGACCGTGCTCGGTGAAATCTGCACCGACCTGTCAAGCCATACGCCCATGAACCGTCTTGTGCAGGGCGACGTCGGCTCCGGCAAAACGGTTGTGGCGGCAGCGGCTATGTATGTGGCGGCCAAAAACGGGTGCCAGGCTGCGCTCATGGCGCCGACGGAGATTCTTGCCCGTCAGCACTATGAAAATTTTGTCAGAATGATGAACGGTCGAGCGCGCGTCTGTCTGCTGATCGGCTCCATGCGGCAGAAGGAAAAGGAAGCCGTTTATGAAGAAATCGAAAGCGGCAGCGCAGATATCATTATCGGTACGCACGCCATGATACAGGAGCGCGTCGTTTATAAAAACCTCGCGCTTGTCGTCACGGACGAGCAGCACCGCTTCGGCGTGATTCACCGCGACGCGATTGCCCAAAAAGGCGACAATCCGCACGTCATGGTCATGAGCGCAACGCCTATCCCACGTACGCTCGCGCTGATTTTATACGGCGACTTGGACATTTCTATCATCGACGAGCTTCCGCCGGGCAGAAAGCCGGTTGCGACCTATGCCGTCGGCGAATCCATGCGGAAACGGATCTATGCGTTTTTAAAGAAGCATATCGACAATGGACGGCAGGCCTATATCGTCTGCCCGTTAATCGAAGAAACGGAAAATGCCGATTTAAAAAACGTCGCCGCATATGCAAAGACGCTCGCAGAAAAAGTGTTTCCTACGTACCGGATTGCGCTTCTGCACAGCCGTCTGCCGGTTGTCGAAAAGGAAGCCTTGATGACACAGTTCAAGAAAGGGAACATTGATATTCTCGTTTCTACCACGGTAATCGAGGTCGGTGTCGATGTTGCAAACGCCAATATCATGGTCATCGAAAATGCCGAGCGGTTTGGCCTCTCCCAGCTTCATCAGCTGCGCGGGCGCGTCGGGCGCGGCAGCGAGCAGAGTTATTGTATCCTGTTTAACCAGAGCGACGGCGAGCTTGCAAAAAAACGTATGCAGATTTTGTGCGAGTCAAATGACGGGTTCGTCATCTCCGAAGAGGACCTCAAGCTGCGCGGCCCGGGCGACTTTTTCGGCACGAAGCAGCACGGCCTGCCTACGCTCAGAATCGCAAACCTGTTTAGCGACATGGATATCTTAAAAGAAGCGCAGCAGGCCGCGTCCCTCTTACAGAGCGGCGCGCTGAACGTCAGCGCAGAGGAACAGGCCGCTCTTGGGCAGCTGATACA
>DVOF01000166.1 GCA_018713805.1 Candidatus Aphodoplasma excrementigallinarum
GTGTTATACTATTAAATAGTTATACTAATAAACGTATATAAGAGGTGTTCTATGAGCCGACCAAAAAAATCAGAAACCGACTTACTACTTGGTATGCGAATCCGGCAGGAGCGCATAAAACAAAAAATCAGCGCAAAAGTCTTTTGCGCTGTTGTGGGGATATCGCGGCAAAGGCTGTCGTCCATCGAGCGGGGCACGTCCACCGTAGAATATCCGTTGCTGATCAATATTGCAAAATTTTTGCAAGTCCCGACCGATTCCCTGCTTGGCCTCTGCCGCTGACCGCCCTGTTACCGGTCGCTTCGGTAAACGACCTCAATCTCGCCGTGCTCGGCTTCATATTCTTCAATGCACAACGCCGCAAGATGCTCCATCTGCGCGTTAAACGAGCGGTGGTTGCGCTTTGCGATATAGGCCATTTTATACAGCATTTCCTCCTTGAACCGGATACCAGTCTGGATTTTGTCAGTTGCCATTATTAACACCCCTTCATCAGTTTAACAACATTTTATTACAAGTTTAGCTTGACTGTAAACACTCATAATGTTATCATTATGTTGTTTTTGATAATAATTATGTAATGAAAGAGGTGGTTTTATGCACAGGCCAAACCGTCCGCCCAAAGTCAGGGTGAGCGTCACGCTCGACGAGCACGTCGTCCGGGAGGTGCGCCGCCTGAGTGGCATCCAATACCGCTCTTTGTCGCAGTATATTAACCTTGTCCTTTACCGGCACATTGCGGAGCTGGAACATGAAAAGGAACAGTCCGCGCGCGGGAAATAAAAAACGGGCTTGCAGCCCGTTTTTTAAACCATATTATTTGTACAGCGGCCCGTACGTCTGGCACGCGCGATAGTCGCTGTCGCCGCCCATGCCGAACGCCGCCCAAGCGTGCGGGCGGTAGATGTCTTTTTCGTCCACATTGTGGAGCGACACAGGGATACGCAGCATGGATGCAAGCGTAATCAAATCCGCGCCAACGTGCCCATGCACGGTGACGCCGTGGTTCGCGCCCCAGTTCGCCATTACGGAGTAAACGTCCGCAAACGCGCCCTGCCCTGTGAGCCGCGGCGCAAACCATGTGGTCGGCCACGTCGGGTCGGTGCGCATGTCGAGCGCGCGGTGCATGTCGTCCGGCAGCGTCACGGTGTAACCCTCCGCAATCTGCAATACCGGGCCGAGCCCGTCGATCAGGTTGACGCGCAGGAGCGTGACCGGCATTTCTGCGAGCGTCTTAAAGTGCGACGAGAAGCCGCCGCCGCGGAAATATTCGTAGTCGGCGCGGCACCAGTCGGTCGCGCCGAGGCACGCGGCAATATCCTCGTCCGTCATGTCCCACCAGCGCTTCACCGTGCCGTTCCCGTCCGCATCCTTGACCGCGCCGGTGCAGTCCATCGCCGTCGCGCCGGAGTTGATGAGGTGGATGATGCCGTGCTGCGCCTTGCCGGTGAGCAGCTTGCCCGTTACGCGCGCCACCGCGTCGGGGCTCCAGTACGTCCGTACGTCGTGGAAGCAGGGCGCTTTGTTCGTCAGCAGCGTGGCAAACAGCATGGAAATACCGTTGAGCGTGTCGTTCTCCGTTGCGAAGGGGAACGGCTGCTTTTTCCCGTTCCAGTCGAAGCTCGACGCGAGCAGCGACTCGGTAAAGTCTGCATTCGGGAGCCAGTCGGTCCACATGCGCTGCCCCTGGAAGCCGCCGACAACCGCGTTGCGCCCGAGCGACTCCTCGTGCCAGCCCATCTCGGCCAGCTTTTCGTTCCCGTGGAGGATATCGTTTACAATAATCGTAAATTTCGCGATAAATTCCCAGTCCTTGTCCGCCGGAACAACCTTCGATCTCCGGATAATCTCCGGCAAATCCTTGCCCGCGTTTTTGTCGAAGCCCTCCTTGCAGTTGGCCTTCATCCACGCGAGCGCCTTCTCGTATTCGTCGTGGTCGTAAATCTCAAGCGTCATGCGGCGCAGGATTTCCGTCAGGTCGACCCATTCTGCGCGGATGCCGAGATACTTTTGCATAAAGTTCGCGTCGCAAAATGCCCCGGCAATCCCCATTGCAACGCCGCCCAGGTTCACATACGCCTTGTTTTTCATCTGGCCGGCTGCGACCGCGCAGCGGGCGAAGCGCAGGATCTTTTCCCGCACATCGGCCGGCACGCTTGTGTCGTCCTTGTCCTGTACGTCGTGGCCGTAGATGGAAAACGCGGGCAGGCCGCGCTGCGCATGCGCCGCCATAACCGCAGCCAGATAGACCGCGCCCGGGCGCTCCGTCCCGTTAAAGCCCCATACCGCCTTGATGGTGAGCGGGTCGAGGTCCATCGTTTCGCTCCCGTAGCACCAGCACGGCGTGACGGACAGCGTGGCGCAGACGTTTTCCTTCGCAAACTGCGCGGCAACGCGCGCCGCCTCTGCGCCGCCGCCAATCGTCGTTTCTCCAATGACGCACTGCGCCGGCGTGCCGTCCTGATAAAACACGTTTTCGCCAATCAGCTTTGCCGCCGCGCGCGCCATGTTCATCGTCTGCTCTTCCAACCCCTCGCGCACGCCGCCCCACCGGCCGTCGATCACCGGGCGGATGCCGATTTTCGGATATACCATGGTGTTCCCCCCTTATTTCTATTCTTTTCCTTATTTTACCTCTAACTTGATTACGGTGTCAATTTCATCCGGCAAATTTACGGTTTTCAGGTCGACGAATACGTCGTGTACCAGCTTTTTGTTCGTATGCTCCAGATTCCACGGCTGGATTTTGACCAGCTCGGACGCGTCGCTGACGAGGCGCACCTTCCCGACTTCGCGTCCCACGTCAAATTGCAGCACGCTGGTGGCGGTATCGTACACATGGGCGTAGTAGGTGTCGTCGCGCCGCGTGTAGCGTCCCCATTCCGGCTTCGGCAGGTCCGCCTTCCCGCAGCCGTAGATGCTCTCGCCGTTATCGTCCATCCAGCGGCCCACCCGCTTCAAGATCTCCACGCTCTCGCGCGGGATTTCGCCCTTTGCGTTCGGCCCGACGTTGAGCAGCAGGTTCCCGCCCTTGCTCACACACTCGGCCAGCATGCGGATGACCGTCTTGGCCGACTTGTAATTTTTGTCCGCGGCGCAGTAGCCCCAATGGTCGTTGAGCGTCATGCACGCCTCCCACGGTACGTCCCTGCCGAGGCCGTCTTTCAGTCCTTCGGCCGGGATGATCTGCTCCGGCGATTTGAAGTCGCCGGTGTATACGGGCTCGTCTGCGCCCTGCCCCGCGTCGTGCAGGTCGAGACGGTTGTCAATGATGATTCCCGGCTGAAGCTCACGCACCATATTCACAAGCTTGGTCGCCTGCCACTTTTCCCCGCGCATGTCGTTATACTCGTCCGTATAGGAAAAGTCGAACCATATAATGTCGATCTTGCCGTAGTTCGTCAGCAGCTCACGCACCTGGTTGTGCATATAGGTCACATAGTTGTCAAAATTGCGCCCCTCGTTCTGATACGCCGGGTTGTTGCGCATGGGGTGGTTCTGGTCGCCGTAGTGCGGATAGTCCGGGTGGTGCCAGTCGAGCAGCGAGTAGTAAAAGCCGACCTTGAGCCCCTCGGCACGGAACGCCTCCACATACTCGCGCACCAGGTCGCGCCCCGCCTTTGTATTCGTCGCCTTATAGTCCGTGTAGGCCGAGTCGAACAGGCAGAACCCGTCGTGGTGCTTCGTCGTCATGACCGCATATTTCATCCCCGCCTCGCGCGCGAGCCGCGCCCACGCTTTCGGGTCGTATTTGTATGGGTCAAACTCGTCAAAATACTGCTGGTACTCCTCCAGGCTGATCTCCTCGTGGCTGCGCACCCATTCGCCGCGCGCCGGGATTGCGTACAGCCCCCAATGGATAAACATACCAAACCGGTCGCGCCGGAACGCCTCCGTGCGCGCCCACCGTTCCTCGTATCGGTCCATAACTGCCCCTCCTTTAAATTGATTATTTACAAACTTATCGTATCAGATGTATAATGGATTGTACAGTTACATTTTTACTTCCGTCTTGTATAATATTAACTTAATATGCTATGGGGGCGCGCCATGTACGACCAGCTATCCAACCTGCATCTAAATTTTTACTATGGGAGCCGTATCCGGCTCGACGAACATTGGGGAGAAAAGAATGCCGTCTGCCCGTACAGCAAATTGTACTATATCCTCGACGGCGAATGTGAATTCGTGATTGCCGGGACGGTGTACCGCGCCGTGCCGGGCGATTTGTACCTGATACCGGCTGGGACGAAGCATTCTTTTTATCATGTGAATCAAAACTATATCGAAAAATACTGGTTCCACTTTGACGCCACGGTGGGCGGGCGCAGCCTGTTCGACCTGGCGCAGCCGCCCAATGTCCATCACTTCGGACTCGACGCTGCGGTGGCCGGCCTGTTCCAGTCCGTTTTAACGAGCGCGGCGGACGATACGCTCGGCGCGCAGCTTCTGCTCAATGCGAAAATGTTGGAGCTGCTCTCCCTCTACTTTTGCGCGACCGGGACGGAGGGCGCTGCCGCCGGCGCAGACGAAGCGCTTGCGCGCGTGCTGGCCTACATCGGCGACCATCTCGACCGGATACTCACCGTTGGCGAGCTGGCGGAGCTGGTACATTTTCACCCGAACTATTTTGTGCGCTTTTTCAAGGAGCGCATGGGCGTGCCGCCGGTGCGCTACATCAACAATGTCAAGACAGAGCGCGCCAAGTCGCTGTTGGAGAACACGTCGCTCCCGATCAAGGAGATCATGGCGCAGGTCGGCTTTTCCGACTACAGCCACTTTTCCAAGTTTTTTAAAGCGTACTGCGGGTATTCGCCCACGGCGTTCCGCAGCTATTATACAAAACCGGAATAAAAAAACGAACCATTTCTGGTTCGTTTTTTTGTCTGACTAAAACCCGCGCGAGCTGCCGCCACCGCCAAAGCTTCCGCCGCCACCGAAGGAGCCGCCTCCTCCGAAGCCTCCGCCGCCAAAACCGCCGCCACTGCCGAAGCGGCCGCCACGGCCCATCCCGCCGAGGAACATCCCGCCCAAAAACGGGCCGACGCCGCCCGTGCCGTCATTGCTTCCGCCGCCGCGTCCGCCTCTGCCCCCGCGGTGCGATGTGCCCAAGATCAGAAAGGCGATCACAAGAATCGTAATGAAGGCGCCAATCATACTGCCAATGTCGGTACTGCCGCTGTCGCTCTCTCCCGTCTGCACCGGCTCGACGCCCTCCGGCATGGCGAGCCCATACTCCTGGTAGACCTCCTGCAAAACCGCCTTGTACAAATTCAGCAGTCCTGCGTCATAGTCGCCTTTTTTCAGGTCCGCCATCGCATACTCGTCGATAAAGCGTCCCGTTTTCGAGTCGTTGAGCGCGCCCTCAAGGCCGTAGCCGACCTCGATGCTGACCTGCCGCTCCGATAGCGCAAGCAGAATCAGCACGCCGTTATCGCTCTCGCTGCCAATTTTCCAGTCGCGCGCGAGCGAGAGGCCGTATTCGCGTATCTCCGCGCCCTCCATGTCCGGTACAGTCGCAACGACCACCTGCGCCGTCGTCGCGTCATAGAGCGCGTTGGAATAGTCGACGATATATTGTTCCGTTTCCGCCGACAAAACGTCGGCATAGTCCGCCGCGTAGAACGCCTGCGTCGGCGCAGGCTGTGCGGCCTGTGCGCAGATGCAGAGCGCCGCCACCGCGCAGACCGCCGCTGTGATAAATTTTTTCATCGTTTTCCCCTTGCCGTTGCCGCTCATTCCGCCCGCAACTTAGAAATTTACCTGCGGAACCTCGTCCGCGCCCTCCGCCGCCTCAAAATACTCGACCGGCTCAAAACCGAAAATATTTGCAAAAATCACCCGCGGGAAGGTTTTGATCGACGTGTTATACGACCGCGCTACATCGTTGTAGTCCTTTCTTGCAACTGCAATCCGGTTCTCCGTCCCGGCCAGTTCGTCCGTCAGCGCCGTGAACTGCGTGTCCGCCTTCAAATCCGGATAGTTCTCCACAACTACCAAAAGCCGGCTGAGCGCGCTCGACAGCTCGCTGTCAGCCGCGGCCAGTTCCTCCGTGGTCTGTGCGCCCGCCAGCTTTGCGCGCGCATCCGAAACGGCGCCGATGACCTCGCTCTCATGGTCGGTATAGCCCTGCACCGTGCTGACGATGTTCGGGATCAAATCGTTTCTGCGCTGCAATTGGGTATCAATGTTTGAGAGCTGCGCGTCCACCGTCTCGCGGGCCGAAACCAGCGAGTTATAGCCGCTGACAGCAAAAATCGCAATCAATACGACAACAACTGCAATGCAAATCCATACAATTGTACTCTTTTTCATAGTCTGCTCCATTTCCGGCATGGTAGCCATGCCTGGTTAATATTTGCCGCATTGGCGGCGTACTGCCATTATACAACATATCCTGCATTCTTGCAAGCCCCATGTATAACCCGCCGTGTTTTGCAAAGGCTATTTGATAGTATGCCCGCCCCGCTCTTGACATACGTATGGAATTATGTAAAAATAAAAGCAAAAACAGGAGGTGCGTCATATGGCTGGCATATTAGACGGAGAAAGGCAGTTCCACCTGCAAATCACGCAGGACGATATCGGAAAGTATGTGATCCTGCCCGGCGACCCGGGCCGCGTGCCAAAGATTGCGGCGCGCTTTGACGGCGCGCGGCAGGTCGCGCAGAACCGGGAGTATAATGTCTACACCGGGACGCTCGACGGCGAGCGCGTGTCCGCCGTGTCGACCGGGATCGGCGGCCCCTCCGCCGCGATTGCGCTCGAAGAATTGGTACGCTGCGGCGCGCACACGTTCATCCGCGTCGGGACGAGCGGCGGTATTGACACAAAGGTGTGCGGCGGCGACCTAATATTGGCGTCGGCAGCGGTACGCGGGGATGGCACGAGCAAAGAGTACCTCCCGCCCGACTACCCGGCGGTCGCCGACTTCGAGGTGTTGAGCGCGCTTAGAAACGCGGCAGCCGCGCTCTGTGACGGTACGCCGGGCAACGCTTACCACATCGGCGTAGTGCAGAGCAAGGACTCCTTTTATGGGGAAACGAACCCGGAATCCATGCCCATTGCCGAATACCTGCACGCGCGGTGGGAATCATATGTCCGGTGCGGGTGCCTCACCTCCGAGATGGAGTGCGCGACGCTGTTTAGCGTGGGCGCCGCGCGCCGGGTGCGCGTGGGCGGCGTCATCACTGCGCTTTGGAACGTGGAGCGGACAAAGGCCGGCATGGACGACGCCGTTTGCACGGACACCAGCAAGGCCATCGCCTGCGCGGTCGGCGCACTGCGGGAGCTGATTGCGTCCGACCGGCAAAACGGATATCCCGGCAGATAAAAAAGGATGGCCTTGTATGGAGGCCATCCTTTTTTAGTCCGCAATGGTGAGTTTGCTTTCGTTCCAGCCGCCGCGGCAGAGCCGTAACGTCTGGCTGCTTGTTTTCCCGTCTGCGACGATTTCCGCGTCGTAGTCGCCGTAAAATCCCTTAAACGATGCTGTCCCGTCCGCGCCCGTCACACATTCCGTCTCCGTGTGCCACGTCTCGTGCAGCAGCCGCCGCAGCGCGTGGTAGGCCGGCTTTTTGGTAAAGTCGTAGCGCACCAGGCCGGCGTGGTAGATATTTTCGCCCGCGGACATGTCGCCCTGCGGCGCGAATGCCGCATAGCCGTCGACCAGGTTCCAGTAGATGATCGCCTCCATCGCCGGGTGGGAGAACCAGATTTTGTACAGGTTTTCCAGGATTTCCGCCTGCAATTCCTCATCCTCTGCTCCCCAGGAATAAGCCGGGATCGTAATCTCTGTAATCTGGATCGGGCGGTTGAGGCGCGCGTACGTATCCAGCACGTCGTATATCCGCTTTGGATTCAGATAGAACGCCGCCTTGTCCTCCGCCTCCCGCTCGGGGTAGAACATATGGAACTGCATCCCGACTGCGTCAATACGCGCGCCCTTGCCGAGCGCACGCTCGATTTGCAGGTAGTAATTGCTCCGGTCGTACTTGTAGTTCTCCCACAAAAACGCCGACGCTTCATTGATAATCAGCTCGTTTGCAGTGAAGTATTTCTCCGCCAGCGCAAAGTTCCACTCGATCAAATCCGGCATCCGGAAAAACGCCTTCGGGTCGTTCCGCTCATTGCCGCAGAGCGTCTCGTTGATGACCTCCCACCCGTTGATACGTCCGGCGTACCGCTCTGACAGCGCGCGGTACCGCTCCTCGAGCAGACGTTTCGTTTCCGCGACATCGTCCGGCACCCACGGCGGTGAAAAGTCGACATACGTCAGGCAATGCGCCTTCGGCGTGATACCGTTTTGCTCGCAGTAGTCCAGGCACAAGTCCGGCACAGGCCGCCGGTACACTTTTTCGCTGTCTGCCGTAAAGCGCGGCTTGCCCTGCTTTGGCTCGAGGCCGTTCCAGTAAAACGGCAGCGTCGCCATGTTGAACAGATCCTTAAAGTATTCCTTGTAGCGCGCGTTCTTTTCCGCGCTCTCGAGTTCGTCCAGCATAAACAAATTCGCGCCGAAGGAAAACTCGTGGCGCTTCTGGCGCAGCTTGACCCGTGCGCCCTGTACCGGCGCGCCGGACGCGTCCGTCACCGTAATGTAGCCGTACCCCTTCCGGTTCTGCTCAATGCCGTCGCGGACACGGTCCTCCATGTAGCCGCGGTACTTTTCAAAATACCGCATTACGTTTTTATTTGCCATATGTATCCCCCTCCCGGCTCATGCCGCTTCCTGTTAACCGCATTATAGGGTAAAAAATCGCACCTGTAAACAGAAAAAACGATACAAAAGAATTGATTTTCGCAACAAAGTGTGGTATCCTGCCTCAAGAAGGGAGGGCTTTCTATGCCACTTGCAAACATGGCCGTCCGCCTGCGGGACGTTCTGCTCTTTTCCCGCAGGGCCGGCGTATACCATACCAATCCGCGCAGCTTTGCGTCGCTGTCCTACCGCCTGGAGGCAAGAAGCAAATATATCTGCGGCGGGAAAAAACTTCACACCCGCACAAATTACATGAGCTATGTCCCGCCGGAGCTCTCTTACGACCAGGTTGGGAGCGACTCAAGCGCCATTGTGTTCCACTTTGACGTGTTCGGGAGCTTCCCGGACGAAATCGAGGTCTTTGAATTTGCAGACTATGAAGCCTACAAGACGCTGTTTCAAAAGGCGCTTGCCATCTGGGACGGGCGGGAACCCGGCTACCAGTACCGCGCCACTGCCGTCCTGTATGAAATCCTTGCCGCCATGCAGCAGGGCTGCGCTGCGCCCGGTGCTCCGGGCGGTGATTTTGTGACGCAGGCAAAAGACTATATCGACGCACACTTTTCCGACCCGTCCCTGACGGTGCAGCAGCTCGCCGCCCGCGCCTATGTCAGCTCTTCCTACCTGCGCCGCCGTTTCCGGGAGGCGTACCAGGCCGGCCCGAAGGAATATCTCGACGCCGTCCGGCTGCAATATGCGCGCTCCCTGCTGCAAACGGGCTACTACACGCAAGCGGAGGTCGCCGCACGCTGCGGCTACCGGGATGTAAAGTACTTCCGTACGCTGTTTTCCCGCAAATGCGGGCAGACCATTTCTGCGTACTGCCGCGCCCATTTGAAATAAACGGCAAAACCTTGTAAAAACGCCAAAAACGTGGTATACTATTACCGCTTTCACAGATACACGGGAGGGAAGGACATGGAGCTCCTTGTTTTTTCAGACACACATCAGCGGATAAACGGCTGTATCGACATTATCGGGCAGGGCGGTAGGGTCGACGCGGTGCTGCACGCCGGCGATCTGGTACGCGACGCGGAGGATCTTGCCGCGGCGTTTCCGGATATCCCGTTTTATTATGTCAGCGGCAACAACGACCTGTTTGACCGCTGCCCGGAGGAGCGCATCCTGACCTTTTCGGGGGTGAAGCTCCTTTTGACGCACGGGCATACGCACAATGTGCGCTTTGGGGAGCGCGAGCTGGCGAATTACGCTAAAAAACAGGGTGCGGCGCTGGCCGTGTTTGGGCATACGCACCAGTCGTTTGACGGTATGGTAAACGGCGTACATCTGCTCAATCCCGGGACAATGGGGTATGCGCCGCAAAGCTATGCGCGGATTACCATAAATGGGGAAGAAATTTTTACAAAGATTGTCCGCTACGGCGGATGAATGCGGGGGTTGGGACAAATGATTTTAGTGATCGATGTGGGGAATACAAACATTGTCGTTGGGGCATTTGAAGGCGATACGCTGGTCAAGAATTGGCGCATCTCGACCGATTATAAAAAGAGCGCGGACGAGATGGGGCTTTTGCTGGTACAGCTTATAAGCTACCACGGGCTGCGCGTCGAACAGATCGAAAGCGTAATCATATCGTCCGTCGTGCCGCAGGTTATGTTCTCGCTCGAGCGGGCGGTGCGCCGCTACTTAAAGCATGAGCCGCTGATTATCACAAAGGATGTGAATACCGGCATCCGAATCCTCTACGACAACCCGAGCGAAGTCGGCGCAGACCGGATTGTAAACGCGGTCGCGGTACACCACTATTACCCGGGCGACGCAATTATCATTGACTTTGGCACGGCGACGACGTTCTGCGCGCTGACGGCCGAGGCCGACTACTTAGGCGGCGTTATCTGTCCGGGGATCAAAATTTCGCTCGACGCGCTGATCGAACGCACGGCAAAGCTGCCCAAGATCGAGATTATCCGCCCACCGCATGTGATTGGGAAAAACACGGTCGAATCCATGCAGGCGGGCATGGTATTTGGCTACGCGGGCCAGATCGAAAACATCGTACGCTGTATGAAGCAGGAGATGGGCGGCGGCGACATCACCGTCATTGCCACGGGCGGGATTGCCTCTCTGATCAAGGAGGCGACCGACGCGATTGATATCCTCGATTCGCACCTGACGCTCAAAGGGCTCAAAATTTTATACGACCGGAATAAAAATTAACAGAATTGCCAAAGGCGTTTCCAAAAAGGAAACGCCTTAAAATTTTTTTGGTTATTTTTCTCCAGACCTTAACCAAACCGATTTTTGTCCCACTATATCAGTGAAATCATCGATGATTCCAGTGCAGGAGGGATGTCCGTTGGACAAGTCCGAACTCGATATCAAAATCACAGAAGCCGCCAAAACCATATTGTCCTACTGCAGGGCGCGCACATCCAATCCGTTTGATGCGGAGGATTTGGCGCAGGAGATTCTGGCGCAACTCTGCCAGTCCGTGGCAAATATCCGCAACGCAGACGCCTTTTATGGGTTTATGTGGGCAGTCGCAGGCAATGTTTACAGACAGTGGTGCAAAAATAGGGCAAAAAGAAAAGAGTGTGCGCTCGACGAATCGCTGCACGCCGAAGCGTTTGCAGCAGACGGCGACACTTCCGAAGTGAACCTGCTGCGCCGCGAGTTATCGCTCCTTGCGAAAAAATACCGCAAGGCCGTGATTCTGTACTATATCGAGGGTAAATCCTGCTCACAGGTGTCAGCCGAGCTTGCAATTGGGGAAAGCATGGTGAAGTATCTGCTGTTCAAATCCAGACAAATTTTGAAGGAAGGTGTGCGTATGGAACGGAATTACGGCGAACAGAGCTATCACCCGAAAGGGCTGTCGCTTCTGTTTTGGGGCGGCGGGGCAAACCGGTACTACCATTTGTGCGACAGCAAGATTTCGCAAAATATTTTGTTTTCCTGTTACAACGACAAACTTACCGCTGAGCAGATCAGCCTTGAAATCGGCGTTGCCCTGCCATATATGGAAGACAATCTGAAAGAACTCTATGATTATGACCTGCTGAAAAAGGAGGGGAAGCGGTACTACACAAACATTGTCATATTCACGGAAGATTTTGCAAAGGAAGTGACCGCAAAGACTACTGCGCTGAGAGAACGTATTGCAGATATCGTCATGCAGGCGGTTACTGACCAGGAGGATGAAGTAAGAAGGCTCGGCTTTTCCGGGGCGGACATGAACGGCAATTCGTTTACATGGCAAATGGTATGCTTTGTATTATACTATGCAGTCGTAGAAAATCTGCAAAGCAAGCTGGACGTAACATATCCAAAAGATAAATTCGGCGCCCACTGCTTCGTTTGGGGCGCGGAGGACGGCATGCACAACACATGGAAGTCGCAGTTCGGGTTCGGTATCTCAAGTACGTCAAATGACAGCGGCTACGTTCAATTTATGGATTTCCCAATCAACGGGGAAATGGTGCATCCCTATTTTTATAACCGGCAGAGTATAACGAATGTGTTTCTCGATATTGCGCGCGGTAAGACAGGCCATTTCAGCGAAAACGACATAGCCGCCGCTGCGGAATTGGTGCGTAAGGGATATGTCGCCAGAACGGGAGACGGCCTGCGCGTCAACACGCCTGTTTTCACAAAAGAGCAGCATCAAGCGCTCAAGCAACTCTTTGCCCACGTCTGTGAGCAGATTTCAAATGAGGCGGAAACGCTGCTTGATATCGTGGCGCAGGTTTTGAAAAACTATGTCCCGGTACATCTAAAAGGCTTGGCAAGAGACATGGCATATTTGCGCCTGTTTGATGATGCAATCTCCGCCCCGGTTGCAATTTTGGCCGAGCGCAGGTATCTATTGCCTTACAGCGGTGGGGCGCTTCTTCCGACAACCTACGTCGTACTCAATTAATTTTTATTAAAAAAGACGCTTCTTATGGAAGCGTCTTTTTACAGTAAAATTATTGCCCAATTTTAACCAATATAGAATGATACAGGCCGATCGTAACTGTTGCCGGTGCATAGTATGGTTCTTTTTTTACAAGCGCCATGTCGTGCTCTTCATCCAGCAAATAGTATTCGCAAACAGTGCCATCCGGAATCCCCTTTAAATGAAGCAAAAACGTCAGCTCAGGTGGCGCCGCGCCATCGTCGTCAAAATAGGTCAGCATAACGGCGCCAGCGTTTTCACTCCCCGCCGCGCACAGGTATAGGCTATCCATATCTGCACAGGCCTCCACGCACGTTTGCAGCTCATACAGCGTCCGGAACATCAAAAACGGGTAATATCCCTTCAATTTGCGAAGGGTATATGCCTCAAACAACCCGTTAAATGCGCATGGACTCGCATCATAATACATCAGCATATCGAGCGGAGCGCGCTGTCCCTCGCATAAGACGGCAGACGTAAACGCCGCGCCCTTTAGGCCAAGAATCGTCTCTATGCTCAATCTAAATTTCTCTTCCCAACCGGCAACGTAATTCCATTCGTTGAGAATGCTTTCCGTCTCTGTGTACCCATTCTCATCAAGCAGCTGGCGCACCAGAACGCTATTTTGAGCAATGACACGCGGATTGCTCGTATAGCAATGCCATGAGAAAAAATCGAATGGGACGGCAGTGCCGATTCTTTCGAAAAATCCTTTTAGCCAATCGACATGAATACCGGCGCAGGCAGGCCCGCCGATTTTTAGGGAAGGAAACACCTGTTTTAAATGTGTCGCTGTAATGACATATAACGCATAATACTCCTTAGCAGTCCCGCCCCAGCAACGCTTATTGTCCGAATCGTCCGGGTCAAGATCCGGCTCGTTCCAAATTTCCCAGTACTCAATTCCCATATGGAAGCCGTCGGCCCATCCTTCGTTATAGTGTTTTATAATATGTTCACAAATAACAGCCCATTTATGAAAATCCGCCGGCGGCAGCGTCGTGTATTTTTTCGGCCAGTGCTCAATCTTGGAGCCCAACCGGTAGAAAGGCTGCGTACCTGCCAATCGAATCGTCTGCAAATACTCGTCTGTGAGGCAAAAATCATAAGAGGCCGGATCGTACGGGTCTTTTTCAAAATCAGGAAAAATAGCGGCCGTATCGACGGTATGCTCTCCGCCGTATGCATAACACAACGAAGCGTCATGCGTACGTGCATAGGGAATTCCGGCAGCCCGGTAGTCTTCCAGATTGACAATGTGTAGATCGGGTCTTTGG
>DVOF01000167.1 GCA_018713805.1 Candidatus Aphodoplasma excrementigallinarum
GTATTATGGAAGGGTGTATAACTATGGAAAACTTTAACGCAAAACATATTGCTTACGGCGCGATCATTGCCGCTATTTATGCTGCCTGTTCGCTGATTCCCGGGATTTCCGCAATCAGCTACGGACCAATCCAGTTCCGCATTTCCGAGGCGCTTATGCTGCTTTGCCTGTTTTCGCCGTCTTCGGTGGCAGGGGTAACGGTCGGCTGCTTTATCGCAAATCTGTTTACGCCGATGGGCACAAATATGTTTGATCTCGTATTCGGCACAGGCGCGACGCTGCTCGCTGCCCTGACGACCTATTTTGGCCGTAAATTTTTCTTAAAGCGCATCTACCTCGCGCCATTGCCCACGGCGATTTTCAACGCGCTCATCGTTGGGAGCTACCTCCCCCTACTGATGACAGATCAGCCGACTGCGGTATGGTACTGCATGCTGACCGTCGGTCTCGGCGAACTCGTTGTAGGTTATGTACTCGGGATCCCGCTCGCCAAGTTTGCGCAGAAAAAGAACCTGTTTGGCCGGAAATAGGCTTACTTTTCCGACAGCATCCGCACCCCGTCGGCCAATACATATACGATCAGCACAAGGCCGAGATAGCCAAAAATGGAATACACGTTTTGCACAATGCTGGAAAAGCCGAGTGTCAAAACCGGGCAGCTCACCGCAATCAGAACGACGATTGCGGTGAGTTTTTTTATCCGGAACGTATGGCGCAGCCACTCCAAAACGCCGTACCCGCAAGAAATCGCCGTTGTAAACATGGAAAAGTAGAGCACGACGCTGTATAAAATCCGCATGACATCGCCGCGCCGCGCCACGATCGTAAGAAACGGCATTTCCCCAAGCTCAATCTTCCCGTAATAGAGCCCAATGGCCGCCCAGATGGCAAGCGCAATGATAAACAGAGCCGCGCCGCCTGTCACCGCAGCGCCGAGCGCGACGCGCTTTTTCGTCACCATCTGCCGCATCTGCGCCAAAATCACGATTGCGGTCAGAAGGTTATAAGAAGCATAAATCAGGGCGGAAACAATAAAATTGTCGCACAGCTTCGATAGAATGCCGCTCCCAAACACCGCCGTGTCGCGGAACACAAACGATACGACCCCAAGCAAAAACAGCGATACGGCCATGATAGGCGCCAGCACGGCGTTGACTGTCAAAATCCCCTTTAAATCGAAAAAAAACACCACGGCGCAGGCAAGCAGCATAGCAGCCATGCCATAGACCGGCGCGGCCCCAAAGCCGCTTAAAAACAGCTCGCCGCTTCCCGCCGCCATCGTGCAGAAAGACGCGAGCATAAAAAGCGTCACACACAGCTTGATAAAGCCGCACATCCGCCGCCCGGCGATGCAGCGTAAATATTCGTCAAAGCTTTCCAACCCGTTCCGCTCTGTGCGCAGAAGCACGCAGAGCGCGCACAGGGTAAACAGGACGCATACGAGCAAAAGGCCGTACAGGCTTTGCTTGCCATAGATCACGAAGTAGCTGAGTATCTCCTGCCCGGACGCAAACCCCGCGCCGATGACCGTCGCCACATAGGTCCCTGCAATCAAGAACGTATTTTTTAGTTCCTTCAAGTCACCACATCCATCCCTGCATGCCGCAGTGCGGCTGCGCTTTGTATATTACTATGGGGCGCGGCCTTCAAATATTACTGGCACACACGCACAAAAGGCCGCCCCTCGACATAAAATAGGATTGCATAACGATTTCGTTTTGGAGGTTTTCAATGTGGCGAATCATAGAAATTTTGCAATCATAGGCGGCGATATGCGGCAAATCCGCCTTGCAAACGCGCTTTCAGAGGAAGGATACCCGGTCAGCGTCTACGGTTTCGAGGCAGATACGCCTTACCTTTCTTTGATTCCGGCCGCGTCTTTGGAGGAGGCGCTCAGTGGGGCGAATATCATCGTCCTGCCTTTGCCGGCTGTCGCCGACGGAGGTTATGTCAGTGCACCGTACTTTAAGGGGAAAATCGATATCAATACCTTGCTTGAAAAGATGAATAAAAACCAAATCCTGCTTGGCGGTAAGCTTGACGATGGGCTGAAAACGCTGATCGACGTACATAATGTCTACGCAATCGACTATTTCCTGCGCGAGGAGCTCACCGTGCTGAACGCAATCCCCACGGCGGAGGGCGCGCTTTCCATCGCATTCAATGAAACGGCAACCACCCTCTGTGGCAGCAAATGCCTTGTCATCGGGTTTGGACGGATTGGAAAGGTGCTGTGTAACATGCTCGACGGGATTGGCGCGAAGGTATGCGCCGCCGCGCGGAAATACGAGGCGTTTGCCTGGATCGACGCGTATGGCTACGACCATTGCCACATAGACCAGCTCGAGTCTGCGATCGGCCAGTACGACATTATATTCAACACCGTCCCCCACAAGGTACTCAGCAGGAAGGTGCTGAAAAACGTGCGCGGCGACACGCTCGTCATCGACCTGGCCTCCAAGCCGGGCGGCGTAGATCTAAACGCCGCCAAAGAGTATGGGATTAAAACCGTGTGGGCGCTGTCCCTTCCGGGAAGGGTCGCACCAATCAGCGCGGGCGACATCATTAAGCAGACGGTGTTAAACATCTGCACAGAATTGGGGGTGTAGACAGCATGGATTTAAAAGGAAAAACAATCGGGTTTGCAATGACCGGCTCTTTTTGTACCTTCAAGGCCGTCGTCGCAGAACTGGAAACTTTACAGTCGACCGGCGCGACCATCCTGCCGATCATGAGCCAGAACGCCTATGACACCGATACGCGTTTCGGCACGGCGGAATCGTTCCGGCAGGCACTGTGCGGCATAACCGGAAATGAAATCATACATACGATCCGGGACGCCGAGCCCATTGGACCCAAAAAGCTTCTTGACGCGCTTATCATTGCCCCATGTACGGGCAACACGCTCGGCAAGCTGGCAAACGGTATCACCGACACGCCGGTCACACTGGCCGCCAAGGCGCACCTGCGCAACGAACGGCCGCTCATCATCGCCGTTTCGACGAACGACGGCCTCGGCGCAAGCGGGAAGAACATTATGTCGCTTCTCAACCGGAAAAATATCTACTTTGTACCATTTGGGCAGGACGACCCGATCAAGAAGAGGAATTCCCTGGTCGCCCATATGGACCTGATCACCGTCACAACAAAATTCGCCTTAGACGGCGAACAGTTCCAGCCGGTTCTGGTCTAAAAATAAAAAAGCGTTCATCCAAAGATGAACGCTTTTTTCTAATCCCGCAGCGGGACGCCGTTTGCATCTACATTGATCGACCCGACCAGGATCATGATCCCCTCAATGAATCCCCAGATCGCGCCAATCCCGCAAAAGAGGGAAAGCACAATCTGTGCTACGCCTTTGCCCGTATAGCCCAAATAAAAACTGTGTACGCCGAGGCCGCCTAAAAAGATACCCAACAGACCGGCCGCAATCCGCGACTTCGCCATTGTGCTCTGCGCTGCCGAAGCCGTAGAGAGCGGAACGCCGCACTTTACGCAAAAGCCTGCGCCCGGCTCTACCTGTGCGCCGCAGTGCGGGCAAAATTGGTTCCCCTGCCCCTTTTGATAACCGCACTTTACGCATACCGCCGCATCTGGGTCCATTTGGCTGCCGCAATTCCTACAATACATTGCTTCGTCCCCCTAAAAATTCTTTTTTTCATTTTCCATGCTTCCAATATACCATGAAACCGCTGCTCTGTCAATAAAAAAGAGGGCGCACACGCCCCCAATCTGTCACATGCCCATATATTCCATAATGGGCGATGCGATGTTCACAACAATCGCCAATATAGCGATCACCATAATAATGATACACATGGACTTGTCCTTGCCGGCCTTGATATCGTAGATGGAATTTGCAATCAGAACCGCCATCATCAAAACGATTGCAATCCTCGTCAGGCCCGGTACGTGCAGCCCTGCCGCAGACAGAACCGCCGACACGATTGCCAGCGCGACAAAAACGCCAAGCGCAATGAGCAAATATTTTTTCTTCACGTTGACCTCACCTTCCGCCTGCCTTACAGCACAGGCACTTCACTCTTTAAAAAGCCGCATTTTCCCTCAATGCTGTATGCGCCCAAATACGCCGGTACAACGACGCTGTCGCCGGCCTTCAGCGCCATGCTGCCGCCTTCATACGCCAGTTCTGCCGCGCCTTCGTACACGATAATCAGCTCAAAGCTCTGCCGGTTCGTCTCAAACGGGACCGTCCCGTCAGCCTCATACTTGACCGTATCAAAGTATTCGCACTTGCAGAGCGGGTATTTTGTCCCGCCTTCGATCTTCTCCGCCTTTGGCGCGACCTTCTCACCGCCCTTGCTCGACGACAGGTTCGTCACCTCGACCGACTTTGCAATGTGCAGCTCGCGTGCGTTGCCGTTTTTGTCCACGCGTCCAAAGTCGTATACGCGGTACGTCGTGTCGGAGTTCTGCTGAATCTCCGCGACGAGCAGGCCGTCTAAGAGCGCATGGAGCGTTTTGGACGGGATAAAGAAGCAGTCGCCCGGCTCTACATCGACATAGTTCATGATTGTATCGAGCGTATTCGTTTCAATCGCGCGGGCAAACTCCTCCTTCGTCACGTCGCGGTTAAAGCCGTAGATCAGCTTTGCGCCCGGCTTTGCGTCGAGGATGTACCACATCTCCGTCTTGCCGAGCTCGCCGTTTTCGTGCGCCTTTGCATATGCGTCGTCGGGATGTACCTGTACGCTCAGCTTGTCGTTGCAATCCAAAAACTTCACCAAAAGCGGGAACTTGTCCGGATATTTTTGCGCGACATAGTCACCGAGCAGGTCTTTGCCGAGCAATTCGATTGCCTCGCCCAGCGTTTTGCCGTCGAGCGCGCCGCCCGTGACCGTGCTCTGCCCGTTTTTGTGCGCCGCAACCTCCCACGCTTCCCCCGTCGTATCCGACGGGATATCCTTGCCGTACTTTTCCCTTAAGTTCTTGCCGCCCCAGATGGGCTCTTTATACACAGGGTGCATTTTCAATGGTTCAAGCATTATAGTGTCCCTCCGTTTCCTGCTTCATTTTTTCAATTTCTGTTTCCAAATAGGCCAGCGCACGCGCCGAAACAGCCTCGTAGCGTTCGCGCTTTTTTTTGACCCGCTCCGTCAGCCCAGCCATGATTCCAAAGTTGACGTTCATCGGCTGGAAGTGTGCGACGCTGCCGTCGGCAATGTAGTTAGAGAGCGCGCCAATCGCCGTTTTATTCGTAAAATCTATCATTTCCTGTCCCGCCAGTAAGCGCGCCATGTTCAATCCCGCCAAAAGCCCGCTCGACGCGGACTCGACATAGCCCTCCACGCCGGTCATCTGCCCGGCAAAAAAGATACGCGGATTGCTCTTTAATTGATAATATTTGTTCAAAAGCTGCGGCGAGTTCAAAAACGTGTTGCGGTGCATCACGCCGTAGCGCACAAACTCCGCATTTTTCAGCGCCGGAATCATGGAAAACACGCGCTTCTGCTCGCCGAATTTGAGGTGCGTCTGGAACCCGACGATGTTGTACAGCGTCGCGGCGGCGTTATCCTGCCGGAGCTGTACGACTGCGTAAAAGTCGTCTTTGCCCGTCTTCGGATTCGGAATGCCGACGGGCTTGAGCGGCCCAAACAGCAGCGTATCCACACCGCGCGCGGCCATCACCTCGACCGGCATACAGCCCTCGAACACCTTCCCGTTTTCAAACTCCTTCAGTTCCGCCGTCTGCGCGTTTATCAGCTCGTGATAAAACGCCAGATACTCCTCTTTGTCCATCGGGCAGTTGATATAGTCCGCCGTGCCGCGGCCGTAGCGCGCCGCATAAAACGCGCTGCCCATGTCGATGCTTTCTTTCGTAACGAGCGGCGCCGCCGCGTCAAAAAAGTGCAGGTATTCCCCGCCTGTCAGGCGCGCAATCTCATCCGAGAGCGCGTCGCTCGTGAGCGGTCCCGACGCGACGATGGTGTACGCTTCCTCGTCGATGTGCGTTACCTCTTCGCTGATGACCTCGATATTTTTATGCGTGCGGATACGCTCCGTCACAAGACGCGAAAACCCTTCCCGGTCAACCGCCAGCGCGCCGCCCGCCGGCACGCGCGTCTCGTCCGCGCACGCCATGATGAGCGAGCCGAGACGGCGCATTTCCTCTTTGAGCAGGCCGACCGCGTTAAAAATCTGGTCGGAGCGCAGCGAGTTGCTGCACACAAGCTCCGCAAAGTCCGCGCTGTGATGCGCGGACGAAAACTTGTGCGGCTTCATCTCGTATAACCGCACCTGTACCCCTCTGTTTGCAAGCTGCCACGCGGCCTCGCACCCGGCAAGCCCCGCGCCAATCACCTTAACTCTCACTCTTTTTCCCGCCTGTTTCTTCATAGTCGCAGTTTTCATTTGCACAGACAATCTTTTTTGCGCCGCGCGTATTCTTTTGCAGCAGTACGCCGCCGCACTTCGGGCACTGCCGGCCCGCAATGGGCATATCCCACGTCATAAAGTCGCACTTCGGGTTGTCCTCGCAGCCGTAGTACGTCCGCCCCGTCTTACTCTTTTTGACGAGCACCGGCTTACCGCACTTCGGGCAGTTCACGCCCGTCTCCTTGCGGATTGGCTTTGCATTGCGGCATTCCGGGAAGCCCGGGCACGCCAAAAACTTGCCGTACCGACCCATCTTGTACACCATCATGCGCCCGCACTTCTCGCACCTGACGTCGCTCACCTCGTCGGTGAGCTGTACGTGGCTGATTTCCTCCTCGGCGCGCTTCACCTCTTTGTCAAACGGGCCGTAAAACTCTTTTACAATCGACTTCCACGGGATTTCCCCGCTCTCCACCTCGTCGAGCTGGGTCTCCATGTTCGCCGTAAAGTCCACGTCGACAATGTCTTTGAAGTTCTCTTTGAGCAGATTCGTCGTCACGCGCCCCAGCTCGGTCGGGATCAGGCTCTTTTTCTCACGCGTTACATACCCGCGCGCCAAAATTGTCGTGATCGTCGGCGCAAACGTCGACGGGCGGCCGATTCCATCCTCCTCAAGCGCCTTGACGAGGCTCGCCTCCGTATAGCGCGCCGGCGGCTGGGTGAAATGCTGTTTGTTTTCCAAATTTTTCAGCTTCAGCTCCTCGCCTTCCACAAGCGGCGGCAGCGCGGTTTCCTTCTGCTTTTCCGTATCCGTGCCCTCGATATAAACTTTCATAAAGCCGTCAAACTTCACCTTCGAGCCGCTCGCGCGGAAGGTATGCCCCGCCGCGTCGATATCCGTCACGGTCGACTCAACGACTGCGTTCTCCATCTGGCTCGCCACAAACCGCTCCCAAATCAGCTTATAGAGCTTATACTGGTCGTTTGTAAGCGACTCCTTGACCCGCGCAGGCGTAAGCGTCACATCCGTCGGGCGGATGGCCTCGTGCGCATCCTGCGCGTTTTTCCGGCTTTTAAAATTGCGGAAGCTCTTCGGCGCATAGGACGCGCCGTAATTTTCCGTGATATAGTCCCTCGCCGCGTACTGCGCTTCCTGCGCAATGCGCGTCGAGTCGGTACGCATATACGTAATCAGGCCGACTGTTCCGGCGCCTTTTACATCAACGCCCTCATAGAGCGTCTGCGCCGTCTGCATGGTCTTGCGCGACTGGAAATTGATCTTGCGCGAGGCCTCCTGCTGCATGGTCGAGGTTGTAAACGGCGGCGCGGGCGACTTTTTGATATCCGTCGTCTTGACTGTGCTGACCACAAACGGCGCGCCTTTCACTGCGTCGGACACGGCCTTTGCCTCTGCCTCGTTTTTCAGCTCCGCCTTTTTCTTGCCCTCGCCGTAGTAGTTTGCTTTAAAATTCTTTTTACTCTTCGGCTCGGTCAGCTCCGCCGTGATGGTCCAATATTCCTGCGGCACAAACGCCTCAATCTCGTCCTCCCGGTCGCAAATCAGCCGCGTCGCGACCGACTGTACGCGCCCGGCGCTCAGGCCCTTTTTCACCTTTTTCCACAAAATCGGGCTGAGCCGGTATCCCACAATGCGGTCGAGCACGCGGCGCGCCTGCTGCGCGTCGACCAGGCTCTGGTCAATGGAGCGCGGCTCATTGATCGCCTTCTGCACCGCCGACTTCGTAATCTCGTTAAACGTCACGCGGCACGGCGACGTCTCCTCAATTCCGAGCGCATGCGCCAAATGCCAGCTGATTGCCTCGCCCTCGCGGTCCGGGTCGGTCGCCAGATAAATCTTATCTACGCCCTTCGCTTCCTTTTTCAGTTTGCTCAGTAGGCTCCCCTTTCCACGGATAGTGATGTAGCGCGGCTCAAAGTCGTGCTCCACATCCACGCCCATCTGGCTCTTCGGCAAATCGATGATATGCCCCATCGACGCTTCGACCTTGTACGTCGAGCCCAAATACTTTTTTATTGTCTTTGCCTTGGACGGCGACTCCACAATGACCAGTTTTTTCGACATTTCCTACCTCCAAAAATCATACATAATCTATTTCAAATTGTACGACGTATTTTCAACTTTATACATTCAGCGTGTAAATTTTACCGGCAAGCGCCGTAACAAGCCCCATCAGCTCCATAAGCGTCAGCGCCGCGCCCGCCTCCGCCGCAGAAAGCGAGGCATGGCGGCATATCTCGTCGACATGGGCGTCGCGCTCGATCAGCAGCGCGATAATTTTTTTCTGCGCTTCGTCGAGCTGCGCAAAGCGTTCGTCATCCAGAGAAGGCTTTTTCTTTTCCACGCGCTTCTCTTCCCGTCCCGGCCGCCTACTTCTTGCCGCCGGCCTTTCCCTTTTTTCCACAATGACCGGCCTGCCGCTTTCCGGTAAATCCATATGCCCCAAATCGTATTCATATTCTTCCAAAATGTCCTGCGCGCATTCAGCCAGCTTCGCCCCACCCGACTTGATAAGATGGTGGCACCCCTTCGAGTTTTCGCGCGTCACATCGCCCGGCACGGCGAACACGTCTTTTCCATTTTCCAGCGCCCAATGCGCTGTGGAAGCCGTCCCGCTCCGCTGTTTTGCCTCAACGACCAGCACCCCGCGTGAAAACGCGGCGATCAGCCGGTTACGGATCGGGAAGTTTTTCCCATAGGGCGGCGTCCCGGGTGGAAATTCAGTCATGGCCGCGCCATTTTGCGCAATCGCCTGCATCAGCGTATCATTTTCCGGCGGATAGACAATGTCGATCCCACAGCCCAAAAACGCGACCGTTTTTGCACCGGCGCGCAATGCGCTACGGTGCGCCACGGAGTCGATTCCGCGCGCCATGCCGCTCACGACCGTAACGCCGCTTTTCGCCAAATCGTAACAGATTTCATCCGTGACCTGCCGGCCGTACTCTGTGCTTTCCCTTGCGCCGACAACGGCAATAGGGAGCATATCGTCCCAATTAAGCCGCTCGCCGCGCACATACAGGACATACGGCGGGTCGTAAAGGTGGCGCAGCGCGTCCGGATATGACGCATCGTCATAGCAGAGCACGTATGCGCCGAGCCCCTCGATTTGCGCCGCAATTTGCCGCGCACGCGACAAATCCTTGTCCAGCAGGGACGCAATCTCGGCCTCGCCAATCCCGCGGATTCCCCGGAGCTGCTGCTCCGCCGCGCAGTAAATCCCCTCTATGTCCCCGAGCCGCTCCAACAAAGGCCCGACCTTTGGCGAAAAGATGTGCGGCAGGTTCATCAGCCACAGCCAAAGCTCCCTTCTGTCCACATCCTCCGCCTCCTTTACTCCTGTTTTGCATTATTAATGAAAGAATTCTATCAAGCCGCTTTTTTACCTTACTACAAATTCTCCGTTTTGTAAAGAACTTTTTTCCTCTTCTAACCGTAAAATACCAAATTCATAATAAAATTCAGCTTAAAAAATCAGAGCACCGCCGCTTTCAAAAGGCTGCGAATCCTGGCCGAATCGGCCTTCTGCACCGGCACATCCCCGTCCAAGCAGCAATAGGCGGCAACGCCGGCCGCCCGCACCGCTGCAAACAGGCCCGTACAGCTCCCGCCAATCACGCACAGGTCCACTTCTTCACAGACTTGCAGCCGTTTTTGCGGCTCTATGATATACTCTATCATCGCCACCCCCGTGCAATTTTACCTACATTATAGTCGTTTGCCACAAGCGATGTCAAGGCCGAAGAAAAGGGCATTTTTTCACGTTTTTTGCTTTTTCTCTTCCTTGCCTTGACAAAACTACACGGATGGGTGTATACTAATGCCAATCACAGAACTAATTTTAGCCGGCATTGCGCCGGGGATGGGGTTTGTTATGAAAATGGATATGCTGCTTCTGACAAATGAATCCAAGTTTTTCGGCTTTAGCTTTAGCTACTTTTATGGCTACGGCTTTTTTGGCTTGGAAAAACTGAATTCAGACCTGCAAATTTAAGAAGCGCGCTCCTGCAATCCATGTTTACAAGGGTCTGATTTCATCAGGCCCTTTCTTTTTTGCAAAAAATAAAATTTATCCAATATCCAGAAAGGACGTGTGTACAATGGTAATTATTTTCAAACCGTCAGCAAAGAAAGAGGACATCAACAAGGTCAAGGAGTATGTCGAGAGCCTTGGCAACGTGAAAGCCCAGCAAATCGAGGGCGAGGCGACCACCATCTTAGGCCTGGTCGGCGATACGTCTGCAATCGACATCGACACGGTCAACCTTTACGACAGCGTCGACCGGATCATGAAGGTGCAGGAGCCGTATAAAAAGGCGAACCGCAAGTTCCACCCACACAACACGGTCATCGACGTAAAGGGGCGCAAAATCGGCGGAAACGAGATTGCAATCATCGCCGGGCCCTGCTCCGTGGAGTCGCAGGAGCAAATCGACGAGGTGGCGCGCGACGTAAAAGAGTCGGGCGCGGGCTTTCTGCGCGGCGGCGCATACAAGCCTCGCACCTCGCCCTACGCGTTCCAGGGCATGGGCGCGGACGGGCTGGAGCTGCTCTACAACGCGGGCAAGGCTAACAACATGCCGATCGTGTCGGAAATCATGAACCTGAACACCCTCGACCTCTTTATGGAAAAGGTCGACATCATCCAGGTCGGCGCGCGCAACATGCAAAACTTTGACCTGCTGCGCGAGCTTGGCAAAGTCGATAAGCCAATTCTGCTCAAGCGCGGCTTCGCTGCGACGATCGAGGAGCTTCTGATGGCGGCGGAATACATCATGGCGGGCGGCAACGACCAGGTCATCCTGTGCGAGCGCGGTATCCGCACGTTTGAAACGGCGACGCGCAACTCGCTCGACCTGAGCAGTATTCCGATCCTGAAGCGCAACTCCCACCTGCCGGTCATCGTGGACCCGTCGCATGCAACCGGCATCTACTGGATGGTGGAGCCGATGAGCAAGGCGGCCATTGCCGCCGGCGCGGACGGGTTGATCATTGAGGTGCACAACAACCCGAAGTGCGCAAAGTGCGACGGACAGCAGTCGCTGACGCCGCACGCGTTCGACGAGCTGATGAGCAAGGTAAAGCGGATTGCCGAGGTGGAAGGCCGCACGATCAAAACTTATATGTAAGGCGGGGAAACGATGCGGAGTATAGACGAAGTACGAAACGATATCAATGAAACCGACAAAGAGCTTGCCCGCCTGTTCGAGCAGCGCATGAACCTGTCGAAGGAGGTTGCGGACTATAAGCGTGCAAACGGGCTGCCCGTCTTTGACGCGGCGCGCGAGGCGTCGGTCATTGAGCGGTTCACGGGCGCGCTGGCGAACAAAGCCTACGCCCCGTGGGCGACGCGCATTATCTGCGATTTGATGGACTGCTCGAAGGAGTACCAGCGGCGGTTTATGCCAGAAGGCGCTGCGCTTGTGCATGAAGCCGGCGGCAGGGTCGTGTGCCAGGGTGCGCCCGGCGCATACGGCGAGGAAGCCGCCTGCGCCTATTTCGGCGAGAAGGCGCAGATCGACTGCCTCGCGTCCTTTGAGGATGTGTTTGCCGCCGTGTCGTCCGGCGAGGCCGCCTATGGCGTTGTCCCGATCGAGAACTCGTCCACCGGGGCAATCGGCGACGTGTACGACCTGTTTACCCGCTACGACTGCAAAATTGCGGGTGAATACATCCTGCCGATCTCGCACAATCTGCTCGCAAACGAGGGCGCGACGCTCGATACGGTCAAGTCGGTCTATTCGCATACGCAGGGGTTCGAGCAAAGCAGTAACTTTCTAAGAAAGCACCCGGGCTACAACTGTATCCCCTATCATAACACCGCCGTGAGCGCAAAATTCGTCGCAGAAAGCGGCGGGACGGACAAAGCGGCGATCGCGTCGCTGCGTTCGGCCAAACTTTATCATCTGAAAGTACTTGCGCAGGCCATCAATAACAATTATAATAATTATACGCGCTTTATTATCATTGCCCGCGACCTGGCCATGCAAAAAGAGGCGGACAAGGTGTCCGTCCTGTTTGGGCTTATGCACAAGGAGGGCCAGCTTTGCAAGCTGATGGCGCACTTTGCAGAGTACCGCGTCAACCTGCTCAAAATCGAGTCGCGCCCAATTCCGAACCGGAGCTGGGAGTATAACTTCTATATCGACTTTGAGGCAAATTTGCAGGATAACAGCACCCAGGAGCTGCTCGAAAAGCTGCGTGCTGACGCGGTCTCGTTCCGGCTGTTGGGCAATTATAAAGCGGCGAATACGCAAGTGTGATAAGGGGTAGATACGCATGGATTGGATCATGGCGGCGATTGACACGACAACGGAAGGGATCGAGCCGGTTTGCGGCAGGCTGTATGCGCTCGGCATCACCGGGACGGAGATTGAAGACGCGGCGGACTTTAACGACTTTTTGGAAAACGACACAAAATACTGGGACTATATCGACGAATCACTTCTCTATAAAAAGACGGCGCCGACGCGCGTAAAGGTCTATCTGACCGACGACGAGCATGGCCGCGCCCAGCTCTCCGCTATCCGGCAGAGTATGGCGGAGCTGAAGGCGCTTGACGAGGAGGGCCGCTTCGGCACGCTCGACGCGAACCTGACGAATATGAAGGAGCAGGATTGGGCGGAAAATTGGAAGCAGTATTACAAGCCGCTCAAAGTCGGCGATAAAATCCTAATCAAGCCGGAATGGGAGCCGCTCGCCGACGATGAGGGGCGTACGGTATTCCACATCAATCCGGGCATGAGTTTCGGAACCGGCACGCACGAGAGTACACAGCTCTGTATCGAAAGCCTGGAAAAGCATATCGCTGCCGGCGACAATGTGCTCGATCTCGGCTGCGGAAGCGGGATTTTGTCCATCATTGCCCTGCTTTTGGGCGCAAAGAGCGCGCTGGCAGTCGACATCGACCCGAACGCGGTCAAAATCGCAAAAGAAAATGCCGCGCGCAACGGTATCGGCGCGGATGCTTACACCGCAATCGCGGCGGACATCCTCTCCGACGAGGCGGCGCGGCGGCAGGTGTCGGCGCAGCAATACGACGTGGTACTTGCCAACATCGTGGCGGACGTTATCATCGCGCTTGCCCCGTTTGCAAAGGCTGTGACAAAGCCGGGCGGGACGTTTATCACATCGGGTATCATCCTCGCGCGCAAGGACGACGTGCGCGCCGCATTGGAGGCGGCCGGGTTTACGATACAATCCATTTGTGATAAACGCGAATGGTGCTCGGTTACGGCAATTAATTAATAAAAAGCGGCATACGGCCGCTTTTTTTATTTTCCGGTTTATTTGGAACGAATAATCAAAATTTTTCACAAAATTCTTG
>DVOF01000168.1 GCA_018713805.1 Candidatus Aphodoplasma excrementigallinarum
GTAATATAAAGATATAACGTTTCGTAAATTTTCAGACAGAGAGGATGGAGGGTATGGGACAGACAGGAAAAAAGGCAGTTGCAATCCTGCTGGCGCTTACGATGGCGTTCGGCTGTATCGGTATACCGGCGTTCGCCTCGGAGGAGGCGTATACGGTGCTGGACTGCACGAGCAAGAGTAAAATAACGGCAGTATCCCCGTTGCAGGCGGACACGGAGACCGTACACGATTCGAAATATTCGGCCTTGTGGGAGGGGGAGGACGCGGAGAGCGTACGCCTTGCCATCCCAAAAGACCTCACGCCGTACACGGAGCTTCATTTTTGGGTCCATGCCGCGACGGACTGCACGGTTTATTTGATGTTTGGCAGCGAGAACTCTGCGACCGACGGCAGCGACTATTATGGCGATAAGCTCACCCTGAAGCCCGGCTGGCAGGAGATATCGGTCGAGATCGGGGGGCTGACCGTGTCGCGTACGCCGCGCGGCTACGACGATGTTGACGCGCTGACCATCCATGCGACCGGATGGAGTATGACAAACGACCTGTCTGCGTTTGCGCTGCATTTTGACACGATTGAGCTAATCAATAACCCGGATTATACGGCGCTGCCGGCGGGCGGCGCGGCTGCCGTGCCGAGCGCAGACCCGGACGCCCCGGTCGGCGACGCGGTATTCTATAACCGCGACTACAATGAAAGCGGCGCGCAGGAGGGCGACGTTTTTGGAAAAGCTGTGCCTAAAACAAACCGGATCGAGATTGCGTCTGAGGCGGACGGCAACCAGTACATAAAAATGACAAAGACGGAGCCGGGAACGGACGACTGTTTCTATGATGTGAGCTTTTCGACAGCGGCGACCCGGATCGTCGCGGAGATTTCCCTCTCTTATGACGATGTGCTGAAAAGCTCAAACATCCAGTATAAGGACGCTACCGGCGGGAACAGCAGCGTGCTCACGATTGACGCAAACGGCGACTTGAGCGTTGCAGGGCAAAAGGCCGGCGAGCTGAAACAGGGGCAATGGACCGATGTTGCCCTGGCGTTTAATGTGGCAAACAATACCTGTGATGTATACGTGGAAGGGGAGAAGGTGCTCGCTGGCATAGCTTACGGCGGCGCGGCAAAGGGTTCTATGGCGGTTTTGCGTGTATATATGGGCACAGGCGACGTGGGCGCGGGGCTGTCGTTTGACAATTTCCGTATTTATGAAGGGACGGAGCCACGCGACATTGGCGACGAACAGCCGGAGGGCGGTGCGGTGCTTGAGAAAGGGGAGCTGTTAGCTACGCCTTCCCCGACACCGGTGCAGGAGCTGTTCGATAATGGGGTCGCGCTCTACGTCGGCCACCCGGAGGCATATGCGGGCGGCGCGCTGACGAAGCTTGATCTGCAAAACGATGCTGTCGTGCCTGTGATCGTGGGCGACCGGACGCTGGTTCCCATCCGATTCATTGCAGAGGGCTTCGGCGCACAGGTCGGCTGGGACGAGGCGACACAGACGGCCACGGTAGAGCTTGACAGCCGGGTCGTTACCCTTACTATCGGCTCCGACACAATGTATATCGGCGGAGAGGCGGCCGCGCTCGACGTAGCGGCGCAGACTATGCACGACCGGACGATGCTGCCGCTGCGCGCGGTTGCCGAGGCGTTGGATAAACAGGTGTTCTGGGACGACCGCGGCCTGATACTAATTACAGATGCGGACAAAGAGCTTGACGCTGTGGAGGACAGCCGCGTCGTGGACGGGATGCTCAGCCTGCTCCGCTTCGGCGAAATCGACACGCGCTACAACCAGTCGCCGCGCTTTACCCAGTCAATCGTGGACGAGGCGATCGACACGCCGCTCATCAGGTTTACCGCCGGCCGTAACAGCTCGAACGTCGGCTGGAGCAATCCGGAGCAAAAGGCGTCGAAGGCGATGTATTTTCTCACGCTGGCGGAGTATCTCGGTGTGCGCACGGTGCATTCTGATACGGGAAAAACAGGCGTAGAACGTGTGCTCGAGCAGCTCCGGGCGCTGGTCTCCGGCGGGAACGAGCCGTTCTGCTGCAGCGGGCCGTATCTGGCGCACAGCGAGGTGTCGAGCGTGCTGCTTTTGGCAAAGCATACGCCATCGATCTGGAACGCGCTGACCGGGGAGGAAATTGAAAAGCTCGACTGGCTCATGCGGGGGCTTGCCATAACGGGGAACTGGAGCTATAACGACGCAAACGACTACAAGACGGGCTTTGACCTGACGGGCAACTTTGACAAAGGCTGGAACCCGAACTACAAAAACACCTACATCCCGGTTGTGGGCAACGCTTGCCTGTACTTTGGCGGGGCGGACGCGCTCAATGAGATTTTTGCCACCTTTGACTATGATACCTATATGCAGAAGTATGAGGAGCTTGGGTTTACCAACATCATGGCGTCATGGTCCGTGGCGGGCAAGGATTTGATGGAGAACGGCGGCCCGGCGCGCCTCACGGCGGAATACGGCGGCGGCAGTGCAGGGACGGGCGTGGGCGTAAAGGCGCCGTTTGTCTATAGCGGCTACGGCCTTGACGAGCTCGGCAAGATTGCAGAGGTACACATCAGGGCAACCTACGACGCAACTGTCGTCAGCAGCGTCGGCACGCCGGGAACGGAGGCATACGCCTACATCGTTTCCGGGAAGCCGTCGCCATACGAGGGGATGTACGGGATGATGTTTGAGTTCGTGTCCGGCGACGCGGGCGGCCTTAGAAGCAGCGCGAGCTATGGCCACGCGAGCCAGGTGACGCTGTTCCCGTATCTGACGAACCTGATCCTGTTTGGCGTATGGGACCGGACGCAGAGCGAGACGCAGGATGAAATCAGCCAGATGATGTACGTCGGCAACGAGGATTTGATCTTCAAGCTTGAACAGGGGTACCATTCCTTCAGCAAGGGCGCGAGCGCGGGCGACGAGTACGAGAGTAAGTTTGTACCAAAAGGGTATGCGATGGATAAGGAAATCTGGCGCAAGGTGTTAAACTTCACGGGCGGCGACACGACGATTTCCGACGCGCTTTCCTCCGCAGGCATCCCTTCCGCGGAGCCGAAGGACGGCGTGGCATATGCGCCGGAAGGCGCACTGGCCGGCGTGACGGTGGAGGGCGTCGTCCAGCCGGCATCATATGTCGACCTGGGGCAGGCATATCAGGACACAGTCAGCGTGGAATTTGACCTCAATCTCGACGCGGATGTGCTTGATTCGTTTGACGGCGTAATTGGCTTTGTCAAAGATCAGACGGACGATCTGACCTATACGTCCATGAATGTGCTGCTGCAAATGAAGTCGATGACTTTTAACGCGATAGACGGCGCGGGATATAAGAGCTCGGAGCTGCCGGTGGCGCCAAACTACAAGTACCATGTGAAGTTTGAGATCAATGTGAAGGAGAATACCTACTGCGCCTATATGACGCCGACTTACCCGGAGAGTGGGGAGACGGTCTGCGTCGCGCAGGATTATGCGTTCCGCAGTTCTGCCGGGCAGACGGACGCGCTTCGCTATCTGGTGCTTGTGCGGGCGGAACCGCTGGCAAATTACTGGATTGAGAACCTAATTGTGCAATAAAAAGCGGGAAAAGGGCTGTGCGCCAAAAGCGTGCAGCCCTTTTATATTTGACACAGGAATTGAATTTTACCGCCGGATATGGTATGATACATGCAGGATAATCAATGTGTTACGAAGGAGCAGAGAAGGATATGCACAGGATATTAATCATCGAGGACGACGCCACGATGGCCAATACTATGAAAAAGCAGATCGAATCGTGGGGGAACACGGTAGCGTGCGTCCGCAACTTTCAGGACGTCATCCCGGAATTTGTCGCGTTTGACCCGCATTTGGTTCTGGTCGACATTATGCTTCCGTTCTACAATGGGTATCACTGGTGCAGCGAGATTCGAAAGATTTCCAACGTGCCGATTGTGTTCCTTTCTTCGGCGTCAGACAATATGAACATTGTCATGGCGATGAATATGGGCGGTGACGACTTTATTGCAAAGCCGGTGGATCTAAGCGTACTGACGGCGAAAATACAGGCTGTGCTGCGCCGGACGTACGACATGGCGGGGAAAATTCCGGTGCTGGAGCACCGAGGCGCCGTGCTCAACCTCAACGACACGACGCTGACGTTTGGCGATAATAAGATCGATTTGACGCGCAACGAGTTCCGGATTTTGCAGACCCTGCTGGAAAACAAGGGCAAGGTTGTCAGCCGCGACACGCTGATGACGCGCCTGTGGGAGATGGATTCCTATGTGGAGGAAAATACACTGACCGTCAACATGGCCCGCCTGCGTAAAAAGTTAGAGGGCGCAGGGCTGACGGATTTTATTACGACAAAGGTCGGGAGCGGCTATATCATTACATGAGGCAGGAGGCGGCAAACGTTGCGCATATTTGGTAGGTACATCTGGCAATACCGGTACGGGATTGCCCTGTTTTTGGTCTTTGCCGGTATTTTCGCCGGCGTGTTCTTTCTCTATAATTTAGAGATTGAGGCGGTGCTGTACGCGGTCTTGTGCTGCCTGCTGTTTCTTGTTGTTTTTGTTGCGGTACATTTTATTTTCTACTACAAGCGGCACAGGCTGCTGTGCGAAATACGGGACAATATCACGCTGCTGGCGGAAACGCTCCCGCCGCCGCGGAGCCTGTTTGAAGTAGATTATCAGGAAATGGTGGAAAACCTGCTCGGCTGCTACAAAGCTGCTTTGACGGGGGAGCAGTCGCGCCGCTCGGAGAGCATCGACTACTACACGACATGGGCGCACCAGATCAAAACCCCCATTGCCGCCATGCGGATGATTTTGCAGGGCGAGGATACGGACGAGAGCCGGGAACTGCTCGGCGAGCTGTTCCGGATTGAACAGTATGTGGCGATGGTGTTGTGCTATTTCCGGCTCGACTCGACATCGTCGGACTTTATTTTTAAAAAGTATCCGCTCGACGCAATCATTCGGCAGGCCATCCACAATTATGCGCCGCAGTTCGTGCGCAAGCGTATCCGGCTCGAATACGCCGGGACGCAGGAGACCGTCCTTACAGACGAGAAGTGGCTCCTGTTCATTTTGGAACAGCTTTTGTCCAATGCAGTCAAGTATACGCAAAAGGGCTTAGTCCGGATAACGGTCAGCCCGGAAAAGCTTGTGACGATATCCGATACCGGCATTGGCATAGCGCCGGAGGACTTGCCGCGGATATTCGAAAAAGGGTTTACCGGCTACAACGGCAGAGCGGACAAAAAGTCGACCGGGCTGGGGCTGTATCTGTGCAAACAGGCCGCGGACAAGCTGTCGATCCCGGTTCGGATATGTTCCGAGGCGGGGAGCGGGACGACTGTGTTTTTGGACCTTCGCAGTGCGGAGCTTGAAATCGAATAATATATCTTACAAAAATGTAAGATGAAACGGCCGGAATGTCACACGATTCGATGGTGGGCAGTCCGGCCCTTTGCTATACTGAGAGGGAATCAAAAAGGAGGAAAAAACGATGACGATTTTGGAAGTAAAGAGCCTGAAAAAGATTTATACCACCCGCTTTGGCGGGAATCAGGTGCAGGCGCTGAGCAATGTGTCCTTCTCAGTGGAGCAGGGGGAGTATGTAGCCATCATGGGCGAGTCCGGCTCCGGCAAGACGACGCTGCTCAATATCCTCGCTGCGCTCGACAAGCCGACGAGCGGGGAGGTCTATCTGGACGGGAAATGCCTGACCAATATCCGGGAAAAGGAGATTTCCGCCTTCCGGCGCGACAATCTCGGGTTTGTGTTCCAGGATTTCAACCTGCTGGACACGTTTTCCATCCAGGACAATATCTTTTTGCCGCTGGTACTGGCGAAAAAGGGCTTCCCGGAGATGCAGGCGCGCCTTGTGCCGATTGCGAAAAAGCTGGAAATTACGGATATCCTGCAAAAGTACCCGTACGAGGTATCCGGCGGGCAGAAGCAGCGGACGGCGGTAGCGCGTGCCCTGATTACAGAGCCGAAACTGATTCTGGCGGACGAACCGACTGGGGCGCTCGACTCGCGTGCGACGGACGGCCTGCTGCGGATATTTAACGAGATTAATGCCGAGGGGCAGACGATCCTGATGGTAACGCATTCGACCAAGGCGGCGAGCCATGCGGGGCGCGTATTGTTTATCAAGGACGGGGAGGTGTTCCACCAGATTTACCGGGGGAACAGCACCAACGAGGAGATGTACCAAAAGATTTCCGACACGCTGACTCTGATTGCGACAGGCGGTGGCCGTCATGAATAAACTGTTTTATGCCAAGCTTGCGGCCACGAACATCGGCAAAAACCGCAAGACGTACATCCCGTATATGCTCACCTGTATCATCACGGTGGCAATGTTCTATATCATCAAGTCGCTGTCCATGAACGAGGGGATTTCTTCCCTGCGCGGCGGCGCTACGATCGAGTCTATGCTGTATCTGGGGTGCTGGATCGTTGCGATTTTTGCGGTGATTTTTCTGTTTTACACAAACAGCTTTCTGATCAAACGCAGGAAAAAGGAGTTCGGCCTGTTCAATATCCTCGGCATGGAGAAAAAGCACCTCTCCCGCGTAATCGGGATTGAGACGCTGTATATCGCGGTGATTGGGCTGGTGCTGGGGATTGGCGTGGGCATATTGCTCGACAAGGCCATGTACCTTCTGATTCTGAAGATTTTGGGTGAGGAGATTACGCTCGGGTTTTACATCTCTTGGGAGTCTATGTGGCAGACATTTTTACTGTTTGGCGCGATCTTTATTTTGATCTTTGTAAACTCGCTGCGGCAGGTCCATCTGGCAAAGCCGATCGAGCTGCTGCGTGGCGGCAGCGTAGGGGAAAAGGAACCGAAAGCAAACTGGTTTATCGCCATCGCCGGCGCAATCTGCTTAGGGCTTGGGTACTATATTGCCGTTGTGACACAGGACCCGGTCACGGCGCTGGTCTACTTCTTCGGCGCGGCGATTTTAGTAATCATCGGCACCTATCTGCTGTTTACGGCGGGGAGCATCACGCTTTTAAAGCTCCTGCGCAAAAACAAACGCTATTATTATAAGACGAACCACTTTATCAGCATATCCGGCATGCTCTACCGGATGAAGCAGAACGCCGTCGGGCTTGCAAATATCTGTATCCTGTCCACGGCGGTGCTGGTGATGATATCCTCGACCACGTCGCTGATGATCGGGAGCGAGGATATGATCCGTACGCGCTACCCTTACGATATTGCGATCTATTCACAGGATACGGACGAGGCGCACAATCTGGAGATGATGGAAAAGACGCGCCGGGTCCTGGAGGGGAACGGCGCGGAGCTGGAGCGCGTTGTCTACTACAATTACTTGTCGTTTGTAAGCATTCGGGATGGGAATTCGTTTATCACCGATAAGGAGACAGTGGATTCCTCGGTTGAGTCTATTGCAAACCTGTTTTTTATCCCGTTGGAGGACTATAACCGGGTCAGCGGGGAGGAGCGCGTTTTGCAGGATGGGCAGATTTTGCTCTACGCGAACCGGCAGCCCTATGACGGCTGGACGCTGGAGGTGTTCGGCAAAAACTATACCGTCAAAGAACACCTCGACAGCTTTGCCGGAGACGGGCTTATGGAGGCCGACGTGCTGAGCACGTATTTCATCGTCGTAAAGGACATGGACGAAATCGAGTGGCTATATCAGAAACAGGACGAGGCATACGGCGAACAGGCCTCCGAGGTGCGGCTGCTGTATGGATTTGACCTGTTTGGCTCCGACGAGGAGGAGTATGCAATCTATCAGCAGGTAGCGGAAGGGCTGAAGGGCGACCCGGAATTTCACGGGATGATCGAGTGCCGGGCAGAGGCGAGGGATGGTTTTTTTGTAATGTATGGAGGGCTCTTTTTCCTTGGGATATTCCTGGGCATCCTGTTTATCATGGCGACCATCCTGATCATTTATTATAAGCAGATTTCCGAAGGGTATGACGACAAGGAGCGGTATGCCATTATGCAGAAGGTCGGCCTGAGCCATGCGGAGGTAAAGCGTTCGATCCATTCGCAGATTTTGACTGTATTTTTCCTGCCCCTGCTGGCAGCGGGCGTCCACATGGTGTTTGCCTTCCCGCTGGTTTCCAAAATATTGGCGCTGCTCAGCATGACGAACACGACGCTCTATATTCTTTGTACAGCCGGGTGCTTTCTGGTCTTTGCGTTTGGCTATGGCGTGATTTATGCGCTCACGGCAAAGGTATATTACCGGATTGTCAGCGCATAAGCGTTGCGCAGATAAAATAATAAAAAAGCGGCTTATGAAAGGCCGCTTTTTTAATTGAAACAATATTTATCATTCCGCCGTGACGGTGTGGTTCTCGATCCAGTAGCTCCCTATCTGGGACGCTTTGACCGGGATAATGGAGCCGATCGCGTCAATATCATGTGCGGTAGCGCGGAAGGCATACCCGTCCGCCACAAGCTGCTCCTCGCCGGCCTCCGGCCAGATGGGCGTAATCCATACGCTGTATTTCTTCGTAGAAGCGTTCATCGTGACTTTAAAGTGATAGCGGTAGTTGGCTGCCACCGGGAACGCCGTCCACTGATAGCCGCTGCCATCCATGATATTAATCGTCTGATAGTTGAACTGGATCAGGACGTTTGCTTTGGAATAGGTCATATCCTCCGCATCCGCGCTGTCATACATGATGACGCCGTCGAACGTATTGCCCACTTCGTCGTCGAACACAACGTCAAACTCGGTCGTGACATCACCGGTATATTCCGCGCCGAGCGGGAGCACTGCGTCGCTTGTGAAGGTGCTCGTCTGATACGTCGGCACGATTGCGTCCGCCGGCGGCTCGGTAATGCCGTTCATGGGCTCTGCAGGCTGCGCGTTGATTTCCGGCTTTGCGTTCGGGTCTGTCGTTACGGTGATGTCCTCGTCAAGCATGCAGTGGAAGTTGCGCCACATGTCCTTATCCATTGCATAGCTGGCCGACATGCTATATTCGTATTCGTCTTTATATCCTGGGAAGGAGCTGGAATAGCCTTTATAGCCCTCCGTGAGCTTGAAGATCAAATCCTCTGTGCCGACGTAAATCCAGGAATCAAACGTCTGCTGCCAGTCCTCGCTCGAATCCCAGCCTGCAAACAGCTTGAAGTTGGCATACATGGACATCAGAATCATCATGGAGTCATAGCAGTAGCCGGCGCTGCTCCGGCTGCCCGAACAAAACTCAAACATCATGCCGTTATACCCTTCATAGGGGGAGGGCTTCCCGGAAAGAATGTAGGAATAGTATTCGCCGCCGTCCACGCCGTGCGAGCTTGCTACAACGGCGCCGTACGTATAGTCGAGCAGGCTGGAGAAAATCCCGTCCAGGTCGTCGAGCCCCATGCCGTTATACTGGAACGGTATCTTGACGCCGGCGCCCTTTCCGCCGCTCTGGCCAGCTACCATGCCGCTTGCGCCAATGCCGCCGAGCAGGGTGCACTCCCCGCCGTTTTCCATCAGGTCTTTGCCTGCAACGGACCAGGTGTGCATGATGTTCGTATAGCCATACTCTTCAAGCTTATCCATGTATTCGTCATAGCTGAAGGAAGTATAAATCTCGTCCAGTTCCTCGGCGCCGAAGTACATAGCCGCCGAAATCACAACATTGAGATACGTGTTGCGGTAGTTCGGGTTCCACGCTTTATTGAAGTTGCCCAGCAGGTCGAAGCCGGTCTTGTAGTTGTTCTGGTCGTTGAAGCCCCAGTTGCCGGCGATGGCAAGCGCCTTCATCAGCCAGTCCATACGGTCTTTTTCGTCCTGCGACAGTTCGTCATAGACAGCGGGTGTGTTTTTCACAAGCACAAGGCTGGCCGCAACAACGGCGTGGCTCCAGTACGGCCCAACGCATGCATACGGCTCGTTCCCGCCCGCAATCAGCGCGCGCAGCTGCGCAAGCGCGGCGTCTTTTGCCAGCGTGCCGTCCGAGGCGGCTGTGCTCTCGTCCAGATAAGCCGCCAGCGTCAGGTAGTAGAGCGCCTTTGCGCCCTTCGTTGCAATGCTATTGTTGCCCTTGTCAGATGTAAATTCAATCGGCGCGGCGGCAACTGCGTCGTCGATCACCCACTGGGTAAAGTTGGGGACAGCCGAGTAGTTGAGCGCAAGCTTGCCCGATTGCAGGTATGCGATCATGGCACTCACGAGCCGCGCGTCCGTTTCTTCGTCGATCGTAAGGCCTGCGTCTGTAATGACGATCAGGCCGCGGTCGTCCCAGAACACATTTTTCCCGATTGATTCAACCATTGCGCGGAGTGGGAGCATGGTCCGGTCGTGCAGGGTCTGCGCCGGCACGTCGAGCAGGACAGGTTCCCCGTCGACATACATTTCATTGCTGCCAATTACGATCGTGACCGTTTTTCCGTCCAGCGTAATGGTCGCCGTCTGTGTCATTTCGTCCCAGCCGACCTGCGCGCCAAACGACTCCGATATAAAGCGGAGCGGAACCAGCGTCCGGTCGTCAATGATGGTGGGAGTTACCGCTTCGTTATCGGGATCGACTTTTGTGAGCGTCTGGTTGGCGTATGCATTCGATTCGTCGACGAGCAGCACGACCGCATCGTCAAGCCGGGTCATATCTGCATAATGGATTTCATAAGTTTTTCCTGAGCCTTTCGGCGTAACGGTCGGCATTGCGACCGGGGTCGGCATGGCCGCGACCTCCTCGCTGATGTCGCGCGGCTCCGTCCCTTCATAGATGGCAAAGTCGTCGAACAGGATATCGCCCTGCGAACCCTTCGGCATATAGAGCCGCATGAAGTTGAAATTCTTGGAGCATTCACCCTGCAGCTCGACGTTCTTTTCAACCCGTTTCCCGTCCACATAGGTCGAATAGGTCCGGTCTGTAAAATCGATTGCAAACGCGAGCTCGATCCATTTGCCCGACTGGATGGTCCCGAGGTTTTTCCCACTGCCAGAGGAGGTGATGTTGCCGTTTTTATCAGTTGCAAATAATAAGCTTTGCTTTGGAACATCGTCTTTAAACTGCATGTTGGTTGCAAGCCCGCCCTCTACACAGGAGAGAGAAATCTCGACAACCACATTGTCATAGTCGGTTCCCTTTGTGGTCGCCTGGAAAAATGCGTCCTCAGTCGATCTGCCATCGGTCGATATCATGACCGCACCGTTCCCGTCATCCTCGGTATACGCATCAATCTTGTTCGACTTTGGAGCGACGTTTGCATTGCTTGTGATTTCCTCGTCAAAATCGTTGAAGTAGACGATTCTGGTCTCGGTGTCGGCCGCAAG
>DVOF01000169.1 GCA_018713805.1 Candidatus Aphodoplasma excrementigallinarum
ACTAAAGTATGTGTAAAATAGGAAAGTGTCTGAAACCTGTTTATATAGTTTGTACTGAAGAAGGAGAGTTTACATACATGAAAAAACGCTTTTTTCCTGTTCTGCTTTTTGTTTTTGTTCTGTTCAGCGCGTTGCCGGCCGGCGCTTTTGCCGAGGGAAACGCTTCCGCTCCCCCGCAGATTGTCAGCGAGGCGGCAATCCTCATCGACCAGGATTCCGGCCGGGTTTTATTTGAGCAGGACGCCGATAAGCGGCTCTATCCCGCCAGTACGACTAAGATCATGACCGCAACGCTCGTTCTGGAAAATTTGCAGCTCGACAGCGTCGTCGTTGCCAGCAGCAACGCCGTCATGTCCATCCCGTCCGGCGCTAGCAATATGGGGATTTTGGAAGGCGAGCAGCTTACAGTGGAGCAACTCCTCTACGGCGTTTTGGTGCAGTCGGCCAATGAGGCGTGCAACGTGCTTGCTGAATACATGTGCGGCGATGTTGACACCTTTGTTGCAAAGATGAATGAGAAGGCGCAGGAACTTGGGATGCAGAACACAAAATTCCTAAACCCGCACGGGCTTCATTCGCCGGAACACTACAGCACAGCGCGCGACCTCGCGATTCTTGCACGGTACGCCATGCAGAACGAAACCTTCCGGGAAATGGTTTCTACCGCTCAGTATATCATAGAGCCGACGAACAAATACACCCAGCGGCGTGTCCTCAACAATACCAACTACCTGATCAGTACGCTGCAAAACGCCTCGTACTATTATTCGAAGGCAACCGGCATCAAGACCGGATACACGAGCCAGGCCGGCAACTGCCTGGTTTCCTCCGCCAGCCAGGCGGGGACGAACCTGATTGCCGTTACGCTCCATGCAGAGCCTCAGGCCGACGCGGTCTATTCGTTTATCGATTCCAAGGCGTTGTTCGAGTATGGGTTTTCCAACTATGAAACACGCACCATCGTAAAAACAGGCGACATCCTTGCGGAAGCGCCCGTCGGCGAAGGGCAGGGTGTGGATGCGGTGGCTCTGTCCGCCAAAACGGATCTGCAAGGGCTTTTGCCCAGCGGAACCGACATTGCCAATGTGACCAAGACTGTTACGCTCAACGAAAATATTTTGGCCCCGATAGCCGCCGGCGATGTGCTTGGCAAGGCGGTATACAGCTATGACGGGTATGAGCTTGGAACCGTCGAACTTACCGCCTCCACAGAAGTAAAACGCGATTTGTTCATTTTTGTGATGAACCGGATTTTCGGTTTCTTTAACCTCCTTTGGGTAAAGATACCATTGATTATTTTGATCGTTTTGATTCTCGTTTTATGGGTCAACCGGCGGATCAAGCGGAAGCGGAGAAGACGGTATCTACGCTCCAAACGCTATTAGGGATTGTTTACTACTTAAAAGAACCTTTTTAGCCAAAGGAAGCCGCAGAACACAAGCCCGGAAGTAAACTATAGAATTAATTGGTGTGCCAAACCGTGTTCTCTGCCTTTTGGATGTGCTAGGCTTAATAGCCGCCGGCGTTAAATACTGGCTTGCACACCGCTCCCTATATATCTCAAAATAATACAAAAATGGCCTCTAATCGTTAAAAGATGTGAAAGTAAATATGCAAAGTGGCGGCGCAGTCGAAAGACTGTGCCGCCATTTTGCATGGCAAGGTTTTCATAGTTTTGAGGGGCTATTTTTTATTTTGTATTTTGCCGAAACGCTTGACTGCTTACGGTATCTTTATTAAACTATAATTATTAGTTCCAGATCATCTATTGCTCTGTGCATCCAGAGCGAAGCACTAAAAAGGATGCTTGGAGGAATTACAAATACGATGCTGACCCCCTTCTGTGTTTTATGAAATGACAAAACGGGGTTTCAAATATATAAAGTGAGGCAAAAGCAATGATAGATCACATGCTCATACGGGGCGCAAAAGTTCACAATCTAAAAAACATAGATGTTGATATTCCTTTGAATAAAATCGTTGGAATCGCCGGCGTTTCCGGTTCTGGGAAATCCTCGCTGGCGCTCGGGGTACTGTATGCGGAAGGTTCAAGACGGTATTTGGAGGCGCTGTCCACCTATACACGCAGAAGAATGACGCAGGCATCAAAGGCGGCGGTGGATGAGGTGCTGTATGTCCCAGCGGCGCTTGCACTGCACCAGCGCCCTGGTGTGCCGGGTATCCGCAGCACTTTTGGCACCGGCACAGAGCTGCTCAACAGCCTGCGGCTGATGTATTCGCGGCTTGCAAACCACCGCTGCCCAAACGGGCATTATCTGAATCCGTCGCTGGCGGTTGCGGCCGGGAAAGAACTGGTCTGCCCCGAATGCGGTATACATTTTTATGCGCCGTCCGCCGAAGAACTGGCGTTCAATTCGCAGGGGGCCTGTCCAAAGTGCGGCGGGACGGGAAGCGTCCGTACCGTTGATATGGACTCGCTTGTACCGGATGATTCGCTTTCCATTGACAAGGGAGCAGTCGCGCCGTGGAACAGCCTGATGTGGTCGCTGATGACCGATGTTTGCCGGGAAATGGGCGTTCGTACAAACATTCCGTTCCGTGATCTCACCGAGCAGGAAAAGGATATCGTATATCACGGCCCGGCAGTAAAAAAACATATTTTTTACAAAGCGAAAAACTCCAATCAGGCGGGAGAACTGGATTTTACTTACTACAATGCCGTATATACAGTAGAAAATGCCCTTGCCAAGGTAAAGGATGAAAAGGGCATGAAACGGGTGGAAAAATTTCTGAAAGAAGATATCTGCCCGGATTGTGGCGGGACACGACTTTCCGAGGCAGCACGCAATCCAAAACTGCGCGGCATTTCTCTGGATAAGGCCTGCGCGATGCCGCTCTCCGAACTGGTTCGCTGGGTGCAGGGCGTCCCCGAAACCCTGTCTGAAGAAATGCGGCCGATGGCGGTAAGCATCTGTGAAACCTTTGCCGATACTGCCAAACGTCTGATTGATTTGGGTCTTAGCTATCTATCGCTTGACCGTTCGTCTTCCACCCTTTCCACGGGCGAACGGCAGCGGATGCAGCTTGCCCGCGCTGTCCGAAATCGCACAACCGGCGTTTTGTATGTGCTGGACGAGCCTTCTATCGGACTGCATCCTTCCAATATCGTCGGTCTTACCGGCGTCATGCACGACCTCGTCGCTGACGGCAACTCGGTGATTCTTGTCGATCACGACACACAGATCCTGAAAGAAGCGGACTGGATCGTTGAAATGGGACCGCAGGCGGGTGCAAAGGGCGGATACGTGATTGCCGAAGGCACGGTGGATTCCATCAAGGGAAATACCGCCTCGCAAATCGGGGATTTTCTGTCAGGGAAAGCAAAAACAAAGCTGCGCCGGTGCGCCGACTCCGCTGAAATGTTTAAAGACGGGACGCTTCACCTGTCCACGGAACAGCTCCATACAGTAAAACCGCTGGAGGTCGATATCCCAAAGGGGCGGCTTACCGTCGTGACCGGTGTATCGGGGTCCGGGAAAACGACAATGGTGTTAGAGAGTCTGGTACCTGCACTGGAGGCAATGATAAGCGGCAATAAACTGCCGGAGCACATCCGCGGGATAAACGCCGAGGGCATCCGGCATATCAAGCTGATTGATGCAACGCCTATTGGTATCAATGTGCGCTCTACCGTGGCGACCTATGCCGGCGTACACGACGAACTGCGAAAACTTTATGCAAAATCTGCCGATGCTAAGGATAAGGGCCTGAAGGCAAGTGCTTTTTCCTATAATACCGGCAGCCTGCGTTGCCCGGGGTGCGATGGTACAGGTATCGTCAGCCTGGATGTCCAGTTCCTGCCGGACGTCAATATTCCCTGTCCGGACTGCCGCGGCTCGCGATATGCAAAGGCGGCGTACGGCATAAAACTAATAAACAAGGCCGGGCAATCCTGTTCGTTGCCGGAACTGATGGATATGGACGTCAATTCCGCCATTGAGTTTTGCAGGGATATGAAAACGGTCAATCAAAAACTGGGCGTGCTCCAGCAGCTTGGGCTGGGCTATCTGACACTTGGCGAAGAAACCCCAAGCCTTTCGGGTGGAGAAGCCCAAAGGCTGAAGCTCGCCAGCGAAATCGGGAAAACACAGACCGACTCCGTTTTTGTATTCGACGAACCGAGCATTGGCCTGCACCCGCTGGACGTGCAGGTTTTGCTGCAAGTGTTCCAAACCCTGATCGATAACGGTGCAACCGTTATTGTCATTGAACACGATTTGGACATCATCCGCAATGCGGACTATATGATCGATATGGGTCCCTGTGGCGGGGATGATGGCGGAAAGATTATTGCTGTGGGAACGCCACAGGAAATCAAAAACAACCCAAACAGTGTTACAGGTAAGTATCTGTAAT
>DVOF01000170.1 GCA_018713805.1 Candidatus Aphodoplasma excrementigallinarum
CTTTTATCCAGTACGAAAATTTTTTCTTTTCAAATCTGCTTTACTTTTCGCTGTAATATCGGTATACTGGACAAAACGGAAAACATAGAGCAGAAAGGAGCGGTTTTTGGTGAATACACAGACGAAAACAGAAAAAACAATCAAAATCGCCTACATCGGCGGCGGCTCACGCGGGTGGGCGTGGAAGCTGATGGACGACCTATCAAAGGCAGACGACCTGTACGGCGAGGTGAGCCTCTACGACATTGACTTTGCGGCGGCACTGGCCAACGAAACCATCGGCGCGCTCTCGGGCGGCAATTTCACCTACCATGCGTATGAATCGCCCAAAGAAGCGCTCACGGATGCGGATTTTGTGATTATCTCTATCACGCCGGGCACATTTGATGAGATGGAATCCGACGTGCACACGCCGGAAAAGTACGGTATCTATCAGTCGGTCGGCGACACGGTCGGCCCGGGCGGCATCCTGCGCGCGCTCCGCACGATCCCCATGTACGAAACGATCGCCGGCTATATCCGCGACTACTGCCCGCAGGCCTGGGTCATCAATTATACAAACCCCATGAGCGTGTGCGTAAAAACGCTTTACGAGGTGTTTCCGCAGATCAAGGCGTTCGGCTGCTGCCACGAGGTGTTCGGGACGCAGGAACTCTTTGCCGACGCGCTGTGTGAGTTGCGCGGCATCGAGAACGCGCAGCGGCGCGACATCCTCGTCAATGTGACCGGCATCAACCACTTTACATGGATTACGCAGGCTTCCTACTTTGACATTGACCTGATCGACCTGTACAAAGAATATATCGCAAAACATCCAAACGGGGTCGGGAAACACGAGCCGGAGGACTACTTCGGCTGTACGAACCGGGTAAAATTTGACCTGTTTACGCGTTTCGGCGCAGTTGCTGCCTCCGGCGACCGGCACCTTGCGGAGTTTTGCCCCGGCAACTGGTACTTAAAAGACCCGCAGACTGTGCTCCGGTGGGGCTTTTCGCTCACGCCGGTGAGCTGGCGCAAAAAAGACCTTGCCGCACGCCTGCAAAAGAGCGCAGACCTGCAAAGCGGCGCGGCTGCGTTTGAGCACGGCGACACGGGCGAGGAGGGCGTGAACCAAATCCGCGCGCTGCTGGGGCTCGACGCGTTCGTTACCAATGTGAATGTGCCAAACGTAGGCCAGATACCGAACCTGCCGCTCGGCGCAGTCGTGGAGACGAACGCGCTGTTCTCCAAAGACGGCGTGCGCCCGCTCATGGCCGGCGACGTGCCCGGCGGCGTGCTCTCGCTGATGCTCACGACCGCGATAAACCAGCTCACGACCGTGCAGGCGGGCCTGACGCGCGACTTGGATTTGGCGTTTCGCGCCTTCTGCACCGACCGGCTCTGCGACCGGCTTTCCCCTGCCGAAGCGCAGGCGCTTTTTGATGAGATGCTTGCAAACACAAAAGACTATTTGCCGGGCTACGGCCTGTAAAACGGGAAAGAAAAAACTGCCGGATATCCGGCAGTTTTTTAACTTTATCCCAGCACAGCCTTCGCAATGTCGGCCGACTGCTTGGCGTCCTTTGCGTAATAGTCTGCGCCGATCTTTTTGGCATAACGCTCCGTCAGCACCGCGCCGCCGACCATGACCTGGCACGGCAGCCCTGCCGCGCGCAGCGCCTTGATCGTATCCTCCATGCTGCCCAGCGTCGTCGTCATCAGCGCGCTCAGGCCGACAAGGCGGACGTTTTCCTCGCGCACTGTGTCTACAACGCGGCTAATGTCCACGTCGCGTCCGAGGTCGATGACCGTGTAACCGTAGTTTTCCAAAATCACTTTTACAATGTTTTTCCCGATGTCGTGGATATCGCCCTTCACCGTTGCAAGGACGATTTTCCCCTTCGACACGGTTTTCTCGCCGCTTTCGAGGATTTTTTCCTTCACCGCTTCAAACGCGGCCTGCGCCGCATTCGCCGCGCTCAAAAGCTGGGGCAAAAAAAGCGTTCCCTTCTCAAACTCCGTCCCCACAACATCGAGCGCAGGGATCAGCCGGCCGTTCACCACGTCGAGCGGCGGCTCGGTTTCCAGCGCCTTTCCGCACAACGCCTTTGCCTCGTCGGCCAGCCCCTTGCGCACCGCTTCCTCGAGCGTATGCCCACCCGCCGTCGGCGCGGCAGGCGCTTTTTTCGCCGTATCTGCCTGCGCAAAATGGCCGATATATTCGTCTGCACCAGCATCGATATTATAGAGTACGCGGTACGCGCGCACCGCGTCCATCATGGACGCCACATTCGGGTTGATGATGGGCAGATCGAGCCCCATCTGCATGGCCAGCGTCAGGAAGGTGCTGTTTAACAGTTCGCGGTTCGGCAGGCCGAATGAGATGTTCGACACGCCGAGCACCGTTTTCAGCCCCAGCCGCTGTTTCACCATCGAGACGGCCTTCAGCGTCTGCGCGACCTCCGCCTGCTGGGCCGACGCGGTCAGCGTTAGGCAGTCGATGTACACGTCCTCCCGCGGTATCCCATACGACAGCGCGGCGTCCAAAATCCGCTGTGCAATCGCAAACCGCTCCTCCGCCTTCGGCGGGATTCCATTTTCGTCGAGCGTCAGCCCCACGACCGCCGCGCCGTATTTTTTCACAATGGGTAAAATCCGGTCGAGCACCGCCTGCTCCCCGTTGACGGAATTGACGATCGCTTTTCCGTTATAGACCCGCAGCGCACGCGTAATCGCCTCCGCGTTCGACGAGTCGATTTGAAGCGGCAGGTTGGTCACGCTCTGTATGAGCTTGACCACGCGCTCCATCATGGCCGGCTCGTCAATGCCCGGCATGCCGACGTTCACGTCCAAGATATCTGCGCCCGCGTCCGCCTGCGACACGGCCTGCGACAAAATATAGTCCATGTTGTTCTCTGCAAGCGCCTGCTTAAAAAGCTTTTTCCCAGTCGGGTTGATCCGTTCGCCAATGACCACGACGCGCTCCATCGTTACCGCACGCGTCGCCGAGCAGACGACGCTGCGCCGCTCCACATTGCGCGCCATAGGCGTTTTACCCGAAAATTCCTTTGCCAGCAACCGAATATACTCCGGCGTCGTGCCACAGCAGCCGCCCGCCATGCATATGCCAAGCTCGTGATACCGCTGAAGCGACGCGCTAAACGCCGCCGCGTCCACGCCGTATTCCCCCGTCAGCGGGTCGGGCAGACCGGCGTTCGGCTTCACAAATACGGGCAGCGTGCTGCATGCACACAGCCGCTTTGCAAGCGGATAAATTTCCTCCGGCCCGAGCGAGCAGTTGATGCCCAGCGCATCCGCGCCGAGGCCGTCGAGCGTCGCCGCCATGGCCTCAATGCTGCACCCGGTAAACGTGCGCCCGTTCTCCTCAAAGCTCATTGACACCAAAAGCGGTAGGCTTGTGTTTTCCCGGACTGCGAGCACGCCCGCCTTCACCTCGTATAAATCCGTCATGGTTTCAAGCAGTACCAAATCCGCACCTGCCGCCTCGCCCGCGCGCGCGACCTGCGCGTACAGCTCATACGCCCGCTCGAACGACAGCGTGCCCGACGGCTCCAACAGCTCGCCCAGCGGCCCCATGTCGAGCGCAACGCAGGCGTCCGTGCCCGCGCAGGCGCGCTTAGCCGCCGCGACCGCCGCCGTAATGACCTCCTCCACGCCGTGGCCGCTTCCGTTTAGTTTAAGTGCGTTTGCGCCAAAGGTATTCGCGCAGATAACCTGCGCTCCGGCCTCAACGTAGGCGCGGTGTATCCCCTCAATCAGCCCCGGCTCTGTCAGCGCCATCAGCTCCGGCCGCGCGCCGGGCGGGAGGCCGTTCTTTTGCAGCATGGTACCCATTGCGCCGTCCAATATGGTGTACCTGTTTTGATCTATTTTAAACACAAGTCGTCCCTTCTTTCCTGTAACTGCACTTCTCCCGCAGGGCGCAGTTTCCGCACCCGGCGAGCTTACCCGTCACGGGCCTGTCCGATATGCCGAGCAGCGCCGTCACCGATTTGCGCGGGATTAAAATGCTGCTCCCCGTCACGCCGAGGCCAATCCTGCGGCGCGTGTCCAAAAGCCGCTGCATGACCTGCTGCTTCTCGATCGGGAAGTCGCCGTACCCCGGGCTGAACCGTCCCGTCAGGTATTCGCCCCCCGCCTCGCATTGGCGGCGCAGCTCCGCTTCATACAGATCGCAAGCCTGCTCCACCGCCACCGACGCGCAGCAGTCCATCACCGTCTGATACAGCGTACTCTGCGCCTGCGCGGCGCGCAGCGCCTGGTCCACGCCGTCCCCCAGCGTCAGCGCCATCAATATGGCGCCATGGCAGCCGCGCAGGTGCGCAAATATGTCCTTCCCGGCGAGCAGGCCGCCCTGCTCTGCCAGGCCGTTTTCCCCCATAAGCGGAAAGCGCGCGCTTACCGCACGCACCGTTGCCGCCGCCAGCACAGCCGCCGACGCGCGGCCAATCAGCCCCTCCGTTTCCCTGTCCGGCACGATACCGGGCCGGTAGCCAAGGTAGCGGAGCACCTCATTTTTATCAATTTGCTCTAAATGCAGCTTTCCCATACCATTACCTGCCAAGCGCCGGGCGGATACCCTCGTATACCAGCTTCGCCACGCGCGGGTTATTCATCGTATACACATGCACGCCGGCTGCCCCGTGCGAAAGCAGGTCGTTGATCTGCTCGATTGCATACTCGACGCCCGCCTGGAACAGCGCCTCGCTGTCCGTATCGTACTTGCTGACCATTTTTGTAAACTTCGGCGGCAGGCTCGCCCCGCTGAGTACAACCGTCTTTTTGATCTGGTTCGTGTTTACGATCGGCATAACGCCAGCCTCGATCGGAACCGTCACACCGCGCTTTGCCGCCAGGTCGAGGAACCGGTAAAACAGCGTATTGTCAAAAAACAGCTGCGTGATCAAATGCGTCACGCCCGCGTCGATCTTATACTTCAAATTGTCAATGTCGGTCTCAAGCGTTTTGTTCTCGTAATGCCCCTCCGGGTAGCACGCACCAACGACGTTGAACCCCGCCGCCTTAATAACGCGGGCCAGGTCGCTCGCATGGGCAAAATCCTTCGCAACCGGAACGTCCGGATTGATGTCGCCGCGCAGGGCGAGCACATTCTCCACGCCTGCGTCACGCAGCTGCCGTATCCGCTCGTCGACCTGCCCTTTGGTAGAGGCAACGCACGTCAAATGCGCCAGCGGCTCAATCCCGAGCTCATTTTTGATATGCCTGGCAATCTCCACAGTGGAGGTATCCGCCGTGTTGCCGCCCGCGCCGTACGTCACGCTGATAAAGTCGGGGCTTAACGTTTTTAAACTGTCAAGCGTCGCATAAATCGTTTCAATGCTGCCGCTCTTTTTGGGCGGGAAAATCTCCAGGGAAAATACGGGACGCGGCCCGTGAAACAGGGTATGTAGCTGCATGTTTTTGGCTCCTTATCTTTCTTTCATAATATTGTCATATGGATATTATTATAGCCTTTTTTGACGGAATTGTCAATTTTCCGCACACCTCAATAGGCACCGGCGCGCTTCACCGCCTTGATTATCTCGGAAAAGTTTTCGAGCGAGACGGAATTCGGGATCGAATGGTCGGAGGCGAAAATATAGCCGCCGCCCTCCTTCAGCACCGGGACCAACGTCTCGATCTCCGCAACAATCCGCTCCTTGTCGTCCCAGAGCTGCGCGTTCACGCCGCCGTGTAGCGTAATCGTATCGCCGTATCGCCGCTTAATTTCCACTGCGTCCATACCAGCCTTAATTTCAATGGGGTTTAAGCTGTCAATCCCTGTTTCCACCACATCCGGCAAAAGCGTCATAATATCGCCGCACGAGTGGAGCGAGGCGTAAATCCCCTTTGCGTGCGCCCACTCGACTGCCCGTGTATGGACAGGCTTGAGCAACGTACGGTACATCTCAGGTGAGAAAAAGGTCGTGTTTTTATATCCTATGTCGTCCGGCCATATAATCCGGTCAAAGCGGTAGCCCGCGTCCCACACCATCTCAAACTGGGCGATGCACATGTCCAAATACGTGTTGAACATGTCCACGACCCACTCCGGATCCTCGTACATGGCAATCAGCACCGTTTCCGTCCCGGCCATCCACGAATGCGTCACGTCGAACCCAAACCAGAACTCCGCCTCGATCCAGTCGCCGTCCGAGACCCATTTGGGATAATTCTTTTTCAAATAGTCCCAGTCGATCCGGCTTTTGTCCGGCTTCATGCGCTGTTTCGCGTCCAGCCACGCCTGCGCGGTATTTACCTTATAATCCAGAAACTCCGGCGTAGAGTCGAGCGCCTTGAAATTTTTCATCGTCACGCCCCACGGCGAGGTCACGATCTCGTACTCGTCCGTTTCCTCCAGTATGGTGACCGGGTATTGCGGCGTAATGTCAGCCGAAATCGTCTGCACCTTATCCACTTCAAAATAGTCGCGCCAGTCCACGGTGTGCGGCATCTCCTCCTGTTCCCAGCGCAGGACAGTCCCGCGCCACGGCTTATCCAGAATCGGCACACGGTCCGCCTCTTTATGCTGCATCATCCGCTCAATCCGTTCTTTGCTCGTCATACCCGCTTACCCCCAATGAGTCTTTTTCTTACATTATACCGGGATTTCAAAAATTGTCAATCCAATCCACGTCCGAAAACAAAAAAACGCCGGAAAACCAGCGTTTTTTTGATCAGTTATAGCGGCGGTCGATGATCCGCACGGTCTTTTTCTCGCTGCGCGGCAGCGCGCCGAGCGGCACAGCGGCAGCCTCGATCTTAATCCCGATCTTCTGCTTAAAGGTATCGGCAATCTCACGCTCGAGCGTCTCGCTCCCCGCGCTGCGGGTCGACTCAACCGTAAGGCGCATATGGTCTTTACCGTTTACATGGTCGATCTCCACCATATATTCGCTGCTGACGCCGTCCACATGCTTGAGCACATCGTCGATCTGCCCCGGGAAGATGTTCACGCCCTTGACCTTTACCATGTCGTCCGTCCGTCCCACGATCCGGTCGATGCGCGGGTATTTGCTCCCGCACGGGCACTCGCCGGGCAGGATGCGCGTAATGTCGTGCGTACGGTAGCGGATCAGCGGCGCGCCCTGCTTGCGCAACGTTGTAATAACAAGCTCGCCCGTTTCGCCCTCCGGCAGGACTGCCCCCGTCTGCGGGTCAATGATTTCAAAGTAGAGGTAGTCGTTCCAGTAGTGCATGCCGTTATGCGCGCTGCAGTCGATCGCAATGCCCGGGCCGTAGATTTCCGTCAGGCCGTAGATGTCATACAGCTCAATCCCAAGCTCCTCCGCAATCCGGCTGCGCATGAGGTCGCCCCAACGCTCCGACCCGATGATCCCTTTTTTGAGATAAATCTTATCCCCGATTCCGCGCTTCTGCACCTCTTCGGCAATCAGCAGCGCGTAGGACGACGTGGCGCAGAACACCGTCGATTTTAAATCCATCATCATCTGGAGCTGCTTTTCCGTGTTGCCCGGCCCCATGGGGACGACCATCGCGCCGAGCAGTTCCGCCCCGGCCTGGAAACCGATTCCCGCCGTCCAGAGGCCATACCCCGGCGTAATCTGCACGACGTCTTTATTCGTCACGCCCGCCGTCTCATAACAGCGCGCAAACAGAACCGCCCAGTCCTTGACGTCCTGCGCCGTATAGGGGATGATGACTGGGCTGCCCGTCGTACCGGACGAGGAGTGGATCCGCACGATGTTTTCGCTCGCCGTCGCCTGCAGGCCGAGCGGGTACGCGTCGCGCAGCTCATCCTTTGTCGTAAACGGGATAGACGCAAAGTCCTCCGCCGTTTTCACCTCCGCAGGGTCAAAGCCCTCCCGGGCGTATTTGTCCTGATAGAATTTGCTCCCCGCCATCACATAGTCCATGATATTTTTACATGCCTGAAATGTCGCCGTATCCATATTCTTTCTCCTCACCTTCAATTTCCAAACCCTGATTTTTATTTTTTCCGGCTAACCCCTATAAAACTCAATTTGCATAAAAAAACACCTCCGCATAAATTTAGCAGAGGTAGACAGATTCTTAAAAATAACAGCATACTTTTATAACTCCGCTCGGCTCTTCCCGCTATAACTCCGCTAAACTCTACTATATTGCTATTATACGCTCCATGCCCCCATTTGTCAACCGTTTTTTGCGGGTTGCAAAACGGGAAAAACGGGTATATAATGGAAACAATAAAAATAAAAAGGGGCGGAAGCGCGTGTATCAGGATTATTTTGACCAGGAAATCGAATACCTTCCGTGGAAGAAGCCGACGTGGGAAGAAGCCGAGGAGCAAAAACGGTGGCAGGCTGCGCTGCAAGAGCGCTGCGGGGCGGTGTTTGGCGCGGAATCGTTTGTATCGCACCAGGCGCATCTCTACGACATCCAGCAGGCGGTGTTTGGCACGCATACGCAAATCTGCGCGGACGCGCTCCTGCGCACGCTGACGCTGACGGCGGGCGACTACTGTTCGGTTAACTCGTTCTGCTTATTGCAGGGGAAGATTACACTCGGCAGTTACGTGCGCATTGCGCCGGGCGCAAAGCTCATCGGTGCAAACCATGGGCACGCCGACCCGGACGTGCCAATCTTTAAGCAGCCGCACACCAGCGTCGGCATTACGATCGAAGATGACGTATGGATTGGCGCGAACGCGGTGATCGTAGACGGCGTGACCGTCGGCGCGCACAGTATCATCGCCGCGGGCGCAGTTGTGACAAAGGACGTGCCGCCCTACAGCGTGGCGGGCGGCTGCCCGGCAAAACGGATCAAGGACCGCCGCGCAAAAGCGCCATCTACCACGCCGCGCGCCGCGCTGCGCGAAAAGCTTGCCGCCTTTGGCAAAACGGTAAAAAACCAGTATGAGGCGATTCTTGCATCCAAAGAATATGAAACGGAGAATGGCAGAATCTATAAAAACCTTTCCACGGCCGAGCCGACGGTGCGCGCCTGGTGCGACGCGACGGAGATTGCCGTCATGTTTGGCGCGCTGCCGCGCCTTGTCCCGGACCGGGAAAAGCTGATTCAAAAATTGCAGGGCATGCAGAAAGACGAAATTGACTACGACGTGCTGACGGTCGGCTACTCGCTCGAGATTCTCGGCGCGCATGTCGCCCAGCCTTACAGCGACGTAGAACGGCTCGACGGCATGGCGCTTGCCGGCTGGCTCGCCGCGCGCGACTGGGATACAAAGGCATGGCAGTCCGGTGCTGATGTCGACCACTTTGGTACGGCGCTGTATCAGAATTTGAAATACTTCGGCTCGTCCAACACAGGAGATACGCTGTTCGGGTGGCTCAATAACCACGCTGACCCGGCGACCGGGATGTGGGGGCGGCCTGACGGCACAGACTTCCTTCTGCCGGTCAACGGCTTCTACCGTCTTACGCGCGGGACGTATGCCCAGTTCGGCATTAACCTGCCGTATCCAGAGCGCGCAATTGACACGATTCTTGCCCACTCGAAGAATACCAACTACTTCCGGGATGACCGCGGCAACGCGTGCCACGTACTCGACGTCATCCATCCCCTGTGGCTGTGCGCGAAGCAGACGGGCTACCGCCGCGCCGAAGGGGAGGCGTGGGCGGAAAAGCAAATCGTACGCATTTTGCAAAAATATCAGGAAAATAAGGGCTTCAGCTTTGAGCTTGAGCCGGAATACGAGGCCGGCCTGCAAGGGACGGAGATGTGGCTCTCCATCTTATACCTGCTGGCGGACTATATTGGAATCGCGGACGCGCTCGGCTACTATCCGCACGGCGTTCACCGGACAAATGTTGCGTATCGGCTTATCCAGCCGGTGTAAGCAATTCTACGAAAACAAAAGCAGGCGGGAGAATTTCCCGCCTGCTATTCTAATAAACTAAAAATCCACTATACATTTCTGTTCTTCAAAAAGGTAGGGATGTCCACATTATCCAGCTCAATGTTCACGCTCGGATTAAACGCCGGCTCCTTTTCCTCTGTATCCTTGATCTTCTTGAACACCTCAGCCGACGGCGTCACGCTGTCAAACCCGGTCGCAACGACGGTTACGCGCATCTCGTCGTCAAGGTTTTCGTCAATGACAACGCCGAAGATGATCTCCGCGTCCGTATCTACCAGCTCGTTTGCAAACTGCATCACCTGGTTCGCGTCAAACATCGTCAAGTCCTTGCCGCCCGTAATGTTGATGAGCACATTGCGCGCGCCCGTGATCGACGTTTCGAGAAGCGGGCTCTCGATCGCGGCCTTAACCGCCTCAGACGCTTTATTGTCGCCCTTCGCCACGCCGACGCCCATATGCGCCACGCCGGAATTTGCCATTGTGCGCTTTACGTCCGCGAAGTCGGCGTTTATGTACCCAGAGCCGACAATCATGTCCGAAATACCCTGTACGCCCTGACGCAGGATATCGTCCGCCATCAAAAAGGTTTCTACGATACCTGTGTTCTTATCAATAATTTTGAGGAGGTTATCATTCGGGATCGTCATAATCGCATCGACGTTCTCACGCAGATTTTTGATTCCCGCTTCCGCCTTCGCCATACGCGGCCGCCCTTCAAAGCTAAAAGGCTTTGTCACAATGGCAACCGTAAGAATGCCAAGCTCTTTCGCAATGCCAGCGATAATCGCCGCCGCACCCGTTCCGGTGCCGCCGCCCATGCCGGCTGTAATGAACACCATGTCCGCGCCCTTGAGCATTGCCTCAATCTCGTCCCGGCTCTCCTGCGCCGCCTTTTCCCCAATCTCCGGGTTTGCGCCCGCGCCGAGCCCGCGCGTCAGCTTTTCGCCAATCTGGATTTTTGTGTCCGCCTTAGAATCCTTCAACACCTGCGCGTCCGTGTTGACCGCAATAAAGTCCACACACTTCACGCCGACGTCAATCATCCGGTTGACCGCATTGTTGCCGCCGCCACCGACGCCGACTACTTTTATTTTTGCAACATTGCCTGTCTCCATGTCAATATCAAACAACCTGCTTCCTCCTCACTGTTTTTCATTTGCAAAGCGAATGA
>DVOF01000171.1 GCA_018713805.1 Candidatus Aphodoplasma excrementigallinarum
GTACAGCCGATGGGATTCATTATAGAGTTTATCTATAATTTTATCCCGAATTACGGCGTGGCGCTGATCCTGTTCACCATTTTGATCAAGTTGCTGATCCTGCCGCTGAACCTGAAGTCGCAGCGGTCCATGGTCAAGCAGCAGAAGCTGATGCCGCAGATACAGGAGCTTCAGAAAAAATACGCCAACGACAAGGAAAAGCTCAACAAGGAAATGATGGAGCTGTATCAGGCAAACGGGGCAAACCCGGCGAGCGGGTGCCTGCCGCTGCTGTTGCAGTTCCCGATCATCATCGGCCTGTTCCAGGTTATCCAGAAGCCGCTGTCGTACATGCTCCGGGTCAACTTTAACGCGCCGGAGAATATCAATAAAGTAATCGAGCTGCAGCAGATCGTTGCAAATAATCCCGACCTGTCGGCGATGGCGCCGGGCGGGTTTCTGGACTCGACGATGGAGGGGCTGGCAAACAATTTCCAGATCGCAATGAGTAATTTTGCGGCAAACCCTGCGGTGCAGGGGTTTACGGACTGGGTCATCAACTTTAACTTTCTCGGGCTTGACCTGTCCCGCTATCCGAGCGAGGTATGGGGCCCGCTCAACAGCCTGCTGACCGGGCAGGTAAGCCCGCAGCTCTGGACGACGCTTCCGCTTCTGCTGATACCGGTCTTGTCCGGTTTGACGTCGTGGCTGCTGAGTAAGATGTCGACTTCGAACTCGCCGCAGGCGAGTGCTGCGGCGGACGGCACAAACACGGCGGCCTCCATGAACAAGTCCATGATGCTGATGATGCCCATTATGTCGATTTTGTTCACGTTTTCGCTTCCGTGCGGGGTCGGCCTGTACTGGATTGTTTCTAACGTGACGCAGATGATACAGCAGTATTTTACCGTGGCGTATTTCAAGAAGAAGGAGGAAAACACAGTTGTTATCGACACAGTCAAAAAGAATCGAAAAGACCGCAAAAAGCACAGATGAGGCCATCGCGCTTGCGCTTTCTGAGCTGAATGCGACAATGGATATGGTAGATATTGAGATTTTGGACGAAGGGGCAAAGGGCCTGTTCGGAATCTTAGGCGGCAAGGACGCCCGGGTTGCGGTCACGCTCAAGCCGACGCCCGCCTCCGTAGCAAGGGAGTTTTTGGAGGAGCTGTTTTTCAGCATGGGGATGAAGGTCGACATTGTCATTGAGGAAGGTGCGGAACTGCTCGACATCAATCTTTCCGGCGACGACATGGGGATTGTCATCGGCAAGCGGGGCGACACGCTCGACGCAATCCAGTATCTGACCAGCCTTGTTGTAAACCGACTCGACGGCCCGTATACAAAGGTATCCATCGACACGGAGAACTACCGCGCAAAGCGGAAAGAGGCGCTTACCGCACTGTCCAACCGGATTGCGGACAAGGTGGTAAAAACGGGACGGCGCCATATTTTTGAGCCGATGAACCCGTATGAACGCCGCGTAATCCACGCTACGCTGCAAAATCATCCGACTGTACATACCTACTCGATTGGGGAGGAGCCAAACCGCAAGGTTGTCATCGCGCTCAAGAACGATTCGAGAGGGAGACGATAAAGCGAACCTACATCCGCACCCTGCCGGTGCGGATTTTTCTTACCATGGAAGAGAGGAGTATACAAGCCTATGGGAAACAGTCAATCCGATACGGTTGCAGCAATTGCGACGCCGCCTGGCATCGGCGGGCTCGGCGTCATCCGGCTCAGCGGGCCGGAAGCCACCTTGATTGCAGATAAGGTGTTTCGCGCGCCTGCGGGGCGGACGCTCGCCGAAGCGGCGAGCCATACGATCCACTACGGCCACATCATAGACCCGGAGACGGGCGCGGTCGTGGACGAGGTGATGGCGGCGGTCATGCGCGCGCCGCGCAGCTTTACAGCGGAGGATGTGGTGGAAATTTCCGCTCACGGGTCGCCCGTCGTCCTGCAAAAAATCCTGCTTTTGCTCCTGCGCGCCGGCGCGCGCATGGCGCAGGCGGGCGAGTTTACAAAGCGTGCGTTTATAAACGGGCGGCTCGACCTTGCGCGGGCAGAGGCCGTACTCGACGTAATCCACGCGGACAGCGACGCGTCGCTGTCTAATGCCATAGACCAGCTTGAGGGCGGGCTTTCCCGGGAAATCGAAGCCATACGCCAGCCGCTTCTCTACGCGGCGGCGCAGTTTGCGGCCGCGGTCGACTATCCGGACGAGGACATTGCCGATTTGTCGGAGGAGAGCCTGCGCGCGACACTCACGCAGGCAAAAAATGCGTGCCAGGCCCTGCTCGACGGGGCGGGCAGCGGCCGTATCGCCAAAGAGGGGCTGCGCTGTACGCTCGCGGGGCGGCCCAACGTCGGGAAGTCGTCGCTCCTCAACGCGCTCACCCGCTCCGAGCGCGCCATTGTGACCGACATTGCCGGTACGACGCGCGATGTGATCGAGGAGCGCGTCACCATCGGCGGGGTAGCGCTGCGCCTGTTCGACACGGCGGGCCTGCGCGACGCGGGCGACGAGGTGGAGCGTATCGGCGTTGACCGGACGAAACAGTATATCGGGAGCGCGGACCTCGTCCTCGTCCTGCTCGACGGCTCTGTACCGCTCAGCGGCGAAGATAAGGAAATCCTTGGCCTGACTGCGGATAAAAAGCGCATCCTCGTCATCAATAAGTCCGACCTGGCGCAGCAATGCGGTACAGACGAGCTGTCCGCCCTGTCAGGCGGCGCGCCTATTGTGGCGGTGAGTGCGAAAACGGGCGACGGGATTGGCCGCCTGCGGCAGAAAATTTCCGACCTGTGCGCGCTCGGCGAGGTACAAACGGCGAATACGCTCGTTTCCAACCTGCGCCACATCGACGCGCTTGGCGCAGCGCGCACATCGCTGCAAAGCGCGCTCGACGCACTCGACGCGGGCATGCCCATGGACTTATGCGCGATCGATGTGTCCGCCGCGCTTGAGAGCCTCGGCCTCATCACAGGCGTGAGCGTCAGCGCCGACATTGTGGATACCATTTTTGCACAGTTTTGCGTTGGGAAATAGGAGGGATACGGATGAAGGTGATTATCGACCGGTTTGAGGGCGAAAGCGCTGTTGTAGAGCTGCCGGACGGGAGCTTTTCTACGCTGGCGCGCGCGCTCGTGCCGGAGGCGTCGGAGGGCGACGTCGTCCGGATTGAAATTGATGATGCAGAGACGCAGGAGCGTAAAAAAAGGATCAGCGGCCTGATGAAAGAGCTCTGGGCCGACTGACCGATATGGGAGGAACTGCTATGTTAAAAGATCTGGTAATAAAAAACAGGAGCTACCGCGGCTACGACCCGTCGCGCAAAGTCACGCGGGAGGAGCTCGCCGGCTTTGTCGACTGCGCGCGCCTGTCGCCGTCGAGCGTCAACGCGCAGCCGCTCAAATACTATCTTGCCAGCAGCGAGGAGGACACGGCCAAACTACAGCCGCTTACCAAATGGGCCGCTGCGCTGCCGGATATCACGCTGCCGCACCCGGGCAAATGCCCGCCCGCCTTTATCGTGATTTGCCAGGACACGGCAATCAGCGACGCGCCCACGCGCTTTTTGCGCGATGTGGGTATTGCGGCGCAGACCATCCTGCTCGCGGCTACCGAGGCCGGGCTGGGCGGGTGCATGATCGGCAATTTTAACGCGCGCGCCGTATCGGAAGCATTGCAATTGAACGATACGCTCCGCCCTATGCTGCTCGTCGCCATCGGCAAGCCGGACGAGACCGTCGTCCTGACCGAGGCGGCAGCGGGCGGCAGCGTACAATACTACCGCGACGAAAACGACGTACATTACGTCCCAAAACGGCGGCTGGAGGATATTTTGCTGTAACTGTTATTTGTCCCCCATGCTGATCCCCATGCTGCGCGCAACCGTCACCATCTGGCTGTCCGGCGGCACAAATTTGGTGATACCGGCAATCTCGCCGAGCGGGTTATGCGTCACGATGTTGTTGCGCATGGCAACCGTCACGCCGTAGATTTCCCGGCTGATCAGGTTCGCCGCATATGCGCCGAACTGCGTCGCCAAAACACGGTCATACGCAGACGGGCTGCCGCCGCGCACAATGTGGCCGGAGATAACGACCCGCGTCTCATAGCTTGACCGCTCCTTGATCTCGTTTGCAATGAGCTGGGTCGCCGTCGTTTGGCCCAGCTTCGCGCGCCGCTGTGCGCGCTCTTTTTTCTTCATTTTGGACTCCTCGACGGACATGGCCCCTTCCGCAACCGCAATGATGGAGAATGGGCGCCCCTTTCCCGCGCGTTTTTCGATCGCGCGCATGACCGCGTCGATGTCGTAGGGGATTTCCGGGATCAATATAATATCTGCGCCGCCGGCAAGGCCGGAATACAGCGTCAGCCATCCCGCCTTATTGCCCATAATCTCGACGAGCATGACGCGCTTATGGCTCGACGCCGTCGTATGGATTTTGTCGAGTACATCCGTCGCCGTATCGACCGCCGTATGGAAGCCGAACGTTACATCTGTGCCATAGATATCATTGTCGATCGTCTTGGGCAGGCCAATGACGTTAAGCCCCTCGCCCGACAGCAGGTTCGCCGTCTTGTGCGTGCCGTTGCCGCCCAGCGTGAGCAAACAGTCGAGCCCCATCTTTTTATAATTCTGCTTCATGCTTTTCACCTTGTCGACGTTGTCCTCGCCGATGACCTGCATTTTGCTGTACGGCGTGCGCGACGTGCCCAATATCGTGCCGCCCAGCGTCAGGATGCCGGAAAAGTCCGACGGCTTCATCTCGTGGTATTCGCCGTAGATCAGGCCGTGGTAACCGTCCTCGATCCCGATGATCTCCACGTCTTTTCCCATCTTTTCATAAACTGCCTTCCCGACGCCGCGGATTGTGGCGTTCAGCCCCGGGCAGTCGCCCCCGCTCGTCAGAATTCCAATCCGTTTTTTCATCTGCATACACTCCTTTTACACCGGTTTGGCGTTATCCGTAAGAATTATGTTAAATTTCTGAAACTTTGTGTGTTCCTATTGTATTTTACACTATAATTGTATATTATATTAGTATATCTGTAAAGCTGTCTCTTATACACATCTCCGA
>DVOF01000172.1 GCA_018713805.1 Candidatus Aphodoplasma excrementigallinarum
AGGTTAGTCGGCGACAAGACGATGGTGCCGCTGCGGTTTTTGTCAGAGGAAATGGGTTATACTGTTGAGTGGGACGAGGAAACACGCATGGCGACGATTACGGCACCCAATTTATAATGAGATTGTAAAACGAGAAAAGCTCCCGTGTTAGCGGGAGTTTTTTCATAATTTTTTTACACACTCCCATATCATTTCTCGTTTTTTGCTATCTTGTATTCAATATGCTTTATGAGTTGAAAAAACATATTTTATGTGTTAGAATATTCTTAATAATTTTCAGAAATCTTATAGATAAAGGAAGGATACGAATGAAATTTGCGTTTTCGACCCTGGGGTGCCCGGACTTTGACTGGCCGGATATTTACTCCATGGCAAAGGATTTTGGTTTTAACGGGATTGAGATTCGCGGCCTCGGCGACGACATTTTCGCGGTTAAGGCGCGCCCGTTCACGGAGAGCGCCCTCCCGGCTACAAAAAAGAAACTCGCCTCGCTCAAGTTGGAAATCCCATGCCTGTCGAGTGGCTGCTGCCTGAAATTTAAGGAAAAGGAAGCGGAAACCATCGGCGAAATCCGGAGCTACATTGCGCTTGCCAAAGAGCTTGGCACGCCGTATATCCGTATTTTAGCCGACCTGGAGCCGAACCCGACCACAGAAGTGGACGACGCCTATGTCGCAAGCGTACTGAAGCGGCTTGCGCCGGAGGCAAAGGAAGGCGGCACAACGCTTCTGGTGGAGACAAACGGCGTTTACGCGGACACGGCGCGCCTGGCAAAGCTGCTGGAGGCAGTCGACCATCCGTCCGTAATGGCGCTGTGGGATTTGCACCACCCCTACCGCTATATGGGGGAATCGGCGCAGCAGACGATCGAAAACATTGGGCGTTACATCAAATATACGCATGTGAAGGACAGCGTGATGCAGGACGGCGTTGTCACCTATAAAATGATGGGCGAAGGCGACCTCCCCATCCGCGACATGCTCTGCGCTTTGCAGGGGATCGGCTACGACGGATACGTTTCGCTCGAATGGGTGAAGCGCTGGGCGTCCGAACTGTCTGACGCGGGGATCGTGTTCCCGCAGTTTATGCACTATATGACGGCGTATCAGAAGGAGGGGCACTCCTTCTTGCAGGATAATAACGCAAAAACGGGTAAGTACGTGTGGCGCAAGGAAATGCTGATCGACGAAACCTTCCCGGACGTGCTCGACCGCATGTGCAAGGAGTTCCCGGATCAGTATGCGTTCCGCTATACGGAGCTGGATTATACCCGGACATACCCGCAGTTCCGTGACGATGTCGACATGTTTGCGCGCGCACTGATTGCAATGGGCGTACAGCGCGGCGACCACGTTGCCATCTGGGCGACAAATGTACCGGCGTGGTTTATCACCTTCTGGGCGACGACAAAGATCGGCGCGGTGCTCGTCACGGTGAACACGGCGTATAAGATCCATGAGGCGGAATACCTGCTGCGCCAGTCGGATACGCATACGCTCGTCATGATCGACGGCTTTAAGGATTCCAATTATGTGCAGATTATAAAAGAGCTGTGCCCCGAGCTGGAAACGACGCCGCCCGGCGAGCTCAACTCGGAAAAGCTGCCGGTTTTGAAAAACATCATCACCGTGGACAGCAAGCAGAAGGGCTGCTATACTTGGGACGAAGCCATGGAGCTTGGGAAGCGGACGCCGGTCAGCGAGGTGGAGCGCCGCCGCAGGCAGATCAACAAGCACGACGTATGCAACATGCAATATACCTCCGGCACGACCGGATTCCCGAAGGGCGTTATGCTGACGCATTACAATGTTGTCAACAACGGCAAAGCAATCGGCGACTGCATGGATTTGTCCACGGCTGACCGCCTGATGATCCAGGTGCCGATGTTCCACTGCTTCGGCATGGTACTTGCCATGACGGCTGCCATGACGCACGGCACGACGATGTCCCCCATGCCGGCGTTCTCGCCGCGGCGGTCGCTCGCGTGCATCAATAAGGAAAAGATTACCGCGTTCCACGGCGTGCCGACCATGTTTATCGCCATGCTTGGGCACGAAGACTTCGACAAAACCGACTTCTCCTACATGCGTACGGGTATTATGGCGGGAAGCCCCTGCCCAGTCAAGGTTATGCAGGACGTTGTTGATAAAATGCACATGAATGAAATTTGTATCACCTATGGGCAGACGGAGGCCTCGCCCGGCTGTACCATGAGCAAGACGACGGACTCGCTCGATGTACGCGTCAACACGGTTGGCAGCGCGATGTTCGGCGTAGAGTGCAAGATCGTCGACCCGGAAACGGGCGAGGACCTGCCCGACGATGTGGACGGCGAGTTTGTTGCGCGCGGCTACAATATCATGAAGGGCTATTACAAGATGCCGGAGGCGACCGCGGCGGCAATCGACGAAAACGGCTGGCTGCATACGGGCGACCTGGCGCGCAGGATGCCGGACGGCAATTACAAGATTACAGGCCGGATTAAGGACATGATCATCCGTGGCGGAGAGAACATTTACCCGAAGGAGATCGAGGACTTCATCTATACGCATCCGAAGGTTAAGGATGTCCAGGTCATCGGCGTACCGGACAAAGACTATGGCGAGGAGATCATGGCGTGCGTCATCGTCAAGGAGGGCGAAACGCTCACGGAGGAAGAACTCAAGGAATTTGTCATGTCGCATATGGCAAAGCACAAGGTTCCGCGCTATGTTGACTTCGTGGACGAATTCCCGATGAATGCAGCCGGGAAAATCCTGAAATATAAAATGCGGGAGCAGGCGGTTGAAAAACTGGGACTGCAAAAGGCAAACAATATTGTGACTGCATAAACAATAGTATACCGGCTGGATGTCCAGCCGGTATACTATTGTTTATTTATAAGGGGATATGGGCTATGTTCAAAGCAATCATAATTGCAGTAGATTTATTCATGGCGCTGTTTATGTATCTGTTTGGACGACACTTTTATTACTCCAAAGGTAAGGCAAGCAATCTTTTAACAGGATATAATACGCGTTCAGAAAGCGAACGAAAAAAGTTCAATGAAGAAGCCATGTGCCGCATGTATGGTAAAAGATTGATGATTATGGCAATTCCATTTCTGTGCGGTATGGTCATTGACCTTTTTAAAACCGGTATAGGGTGCGCTTTCGCATGGGCCGTATGGATTCTTCTTTTCATTTTACTTTGTGTAAAGAGAACACGAACAGAAAAATAATAATCAATAAATTATAGAGTATATGCGAAAAATGGGATGCAAAACTCCCCCATAAAAGAGAGCTTTACAGCCTGCGTCTGGATCCGGCCTGATCAACGGCAGAAGCACAGCTATAAAAGAAGACAATCCCCGTTGGAACTTGTCCAACGGGGATGTTTTTTATCTCAAAGCGCATTTCTTAATGATGCCGAATCAGGCCGATCGCCTTTGCAATCTCCATCACAACGAACGGAACCAGGCTCAGCCCGAATGCAATCAGGTAAAGCTCCGGCCGGAGCGATACCAGGCCAAACGGGATCATCAGCGGCGTAAAGATTACCACAAGCACAAGCAAAAGCGAAATCAGCGCCGCAATGTTCAGCTTTCTATTTGAAAAGATACCGATCTTGAACAGCGAGCGTTCCGACCGCATGTTGAACGACTGCACAACCTGTGAAAGTGAAAGCACAATGAACGCCATTGTCTGTGCTGCCTGCAAATCGCCCGTCAATAGCTGCCCCAGATAGAACGAAAGCAGCGTCAGAGCGCCGAACATACACCCCTGCAGCCCAATGCGCACGCCAAACCCATGGGCAAACAGGCCCTCGTTTTTCGGCTTTGGCGGTTTGCCCATCACATTGCTTTCGACAGCCTCCATGCCAAGCGCGATCGCCGGCATACTGTCGGTCACAAGGTTGATCCACAGAAGCTGCATGGAGAGAAGCGGCGTCTGCCGCCACAATATCATGGCGAAAAACACCGTCAGTACCTCGCCGATATTCGTCCCCAGCAGGTAGCCAACCACCTTTTTAATGTTAGCATAAATCCCGCGGCCCTCGCGTACGGCGTCCACGATTGTGGCAAAGTTGTCGTCTGTCAGAGTAATGTCTGCTGCACCCTTTGCAACGTCTGTGCCGGTAATACCCATCGCGCAGCCAATGTCCGCCGCCTTCAGCGCAGGCGCGTCGTTGACGCCGTCGCCCGTCATGGATACGATCTCGCCGGCTTTCTGCCATGCGCGGACAATACGTATCTTATTTTCCGGAGACACGCGCGCATAAACGGAGATATGCCGTACCCGCTTATCCAGCTCCGCGTCGTCCATCGCGTCAAGCTCCGCGCCAGTGATGGCCTCGTCGCCCTCCTCTAATATGCCAAGCTCTTTTGCGATCGCGGACGCGGTCACAACATGGTCGCCCGTAATCATAACCGGCTTAATCCCTGCGCGGCGGCAAACCGCCACTGCTTCCTTCGCCTCCGGACGCGGCGGGTCGATCATGCCGACCAATCCCATCAGCGTCAGCCCCTGTTCGAGCGTATCGCTCGCCGGGGTTTCCGGTACGCTGTCAATCGTTTTATAGGCAACCGCAAGCACGCGGAGCGCCTGCGCGCTCATCTCGTCGTTCATTTTGCGTGCGGCCTCGACGTCGCCCGCAACACAGCGCTGGGACAGCACATCGAACGCGCCTTTTACGATGACAACATATGTTCCGTCAATTTCATTGACTGTTGTCATCAGCTTCCGGTCAGAGTCGAACGGAATTTCCGCACGGCGCGGATACTTCGCGTTCAGCACATCCTTTTCCATACCGTTTTTATGCGCGGCAAGTACAATGGACGTCTCCGTCGGGTCGCCGATGTGCTTTTCCTTCCCGTCTTCAAACGTAACGGAACCGTCGCTGCAGAGCGTGCCATACATCAAGAGCTTGCGCACCTGCTCGGAGTTTTCCGTCCCGATGGCTTCTGTATCCTTCTCGCCATCGACATACGCCTTGACCAGCGTCATCCGGTTCTGGGTCAGCGTACCCGTCTTATCCGAGCAGATGACAGACGCGCCGCCCAACGTCTCTACCGCCGGCAGGCGGCGGATAATCGCATTTTTCTTTACCATGCGCTGTACGCCGATCGACAAAACAATCGTCACGATAGCCGGCAGCCCCTCCGGGATTGCCGACACTGCGAGCGAAACCGCCGTCATAAACATTTCCAGCGGCGGAAGCCCGTCGATCAAACCAACTATAAAAATGATTGCACAAGCCGCAAGCGCAACAATACCCAAATATTTTCCAAGGCTGGCAAGCTTTTTCTGAAGCGGCGTCTGTGTGTCGTCCTCACCCTCGAGCAGGTTTGCGATCTTGCCCATCTCCGTGTTCATCCCAGTCCCGGTCACAACCGCCGTAGCTGTGCCATACGTGATCGAGCAGCCGGAGAAAACCATATTAATCCGGTCGCCGAGCGGCGCCTTTTCGTCAATGGACGCGTTTGCGTCCTTTTCCGACGGGACAGATTCCCCAGTCAGGGCGGATTCCTCCGCCTTGAGGCTCGCCGAACGCAGCAAGCGCGCGTCCGCCGGGACAAAGTCCCCGGCCTCCAGCCGGATAATGTCGCCCGGCACGAGGTCGGCCGCATCAATGACCTGTTCTTTGCCGTCACGGATTACCCGCGCATGGGGAGAAGACAGGTTCCTGAGTGCGTCGAGCGCCTTTTCCGCCTTGCTCTCCTGCATAACGCCCATGATTGCGTTCAAAATAACGATCAAAACAATCAAACCAGGCTCAAAAAACTCCCGCGGGTTGGCCTCATAACACGCAATTCCGAACGAAACCGCCGCCGCCGCGAGCAGAATCAGAATCATAGCGTCTTTAAACTGGTCGAAAAACCGCTGTAAATTCGTTTTCTTTTTCTTCTCCCGCAGTTTGTTGGCGCCATATTGCTGCAACGCCTGCGCCGCTTGTTGGGCAGTAAGGCCTTTTTCCACATCAGTGTCCAGCGAACGGGTCAACTCTTGTAGGTCTGTGCTGTGGGGCTGCAATTCAATTCCTCCTTATTTCAAATACATTATACGT
>DVOF01000173.1 GCA_018713805.1 Candidatus Aphodoplasma excrementigallinarum
AGATGTGTATAAGAGACAGCATTCGGGTGGCGGACCAGGCCGGCGAGTATCTTTTGGGCGGTTTCAAGGTCGTCGCCAAGCTGGGAGCAGCCCGCCGTGTGCGGAAAGGCGAAAACCCCGTCGCACACCCCGCCGAAGCGTGCGTTGCCGCGCTCCTGCAAAATGCGCGCCGTCTGGTTTACACAGCCGACGGTCGGGATGATCCATACCTCGTTGCGGATGCCGACGCTGCCGTCGGCGCGCACGTAGCCGTCGAATGTGTCCGGGAGTCCCTGCGGCGGTGCGGCGGGCACGTGCCGGGGCGCATATGTATACGTCAGCGTACCGGACAGGCTGGTTTTCAGGTTGTGCGTATGTACCCAGCTTCCCGCCGCCACAGCGCATGTCGTTTTCCCGATCGGGAAGCCGTACTTGATGACCGGCTCGCCCGGCTTCATATTGCGCAGCGCCATCTTGTGCCCAAACGGAATCGCCTCGGCCGCCCGGTATGCAGCGCCGCATACGTGTACCGTTTCGCCGCGTGCAATGTCACGCAGCGCCACTGCCACCGTGTCCTGTGGATTCAGTTGTAACAAGTCCGTTTTAACCTCCATACGCCGCGCGCCTCCTGCTGATACTGTTTACCTTATGACAGCATAACAGAGTTACGCGCCGAAGTCTATAGCTTTGACGACTTTTTCTTTCCTTTCTGCAAAATTTGACCGTATAAAAAGCCTGCCGAAAAAGTCTGGTTTAAGCCGGATTTTTCGACAGGCTGAAATAATATAACTTTTTTATTTAGTTTGCAGAATAGCTGACCTTGATGATCCGCACAATCCCACCATTATCGAGGGTGTCGTCGGCCCACAGCTCCACGCTCATCACGTTGGAGGCAAACAGGTCGCTTTTCGCCGCTGTGATATATTTGTTCGTTTTAGCATCCCTGCGATAAATTATGGCGTTTTCATCCATTTCATATACAGTGCCGTTAAGCTTGATCCGGTTGTAGTCGATTGCGTCAACTTTGGTTCCGCTCGCCACGGCGGTCAGCGGCCGGAGCGAGTTTAAGACTTGCCCGTTTGCGGAAACGCGCACCGGCATGCCGACGCTCATGTCGCTGAAGCCCTTGCTCGACGAATAGGTTGTTTCCGTGCCGCCGAAGTCGACGGTATACGTTGCGGAAATACTCATCCCGGTATCGCGCACCTCTTTACCCGTCAGGAGGCCGTACTGGTATTCCGATTTTGTAATGTTGTCAAACAGGATGACCCCAATGTCGCCAAAGTCGGTCGTGACTGCATAGGATATCACATCTTCTTTGTAAATATAATTCTTTTTGATATCGGTAAGGTCGATCTTGTTGACGACGGCGTCCTGGCCAGCCTCGTTCGACGAAAGGTCGAACATGGCAACCCCGTCGGCGAGCGTGCTGGAGCCGATCTTTTTGTTCAGCGTGTCATAGCTTCCGGAGAGCGTCCCCGACGAAACGCGCTTGAGCGACAAGACCCCGTCTGTGAAGGTCATGTGCACCAGGTCGCCCTTATAGTCGCCGTAGTCTTTGTCCGCCTTGTATTCGTAGGTTTCACCGTCGGTCTGCATAACCTTGACCTTCTGGATGACCCTGCCCTTATCTTCTTCGTCCTCGCTGACCTCCGAGCTGGTATTGATCAAAACGGCATAGTCGAGCGCCGCGTCGTTTTCCGTGTTTGTCACGCCTGCGATCTGCCCATCTTTACCGAGCAGGAGCGTGATCCGGTCGCCGATTTTGAAGCTTCCCGCCGTTTCGTCCAGCTTTGCGGTAGCGTCGCGCGTTTCGATCTCAAAGGTTTTGCCGCCAAGCTCAATGGAGGTGACATGCGCCTTATTGGGATACGCTTTGTCATACGTGCCGGTCACTTTATCGATGTAGACGTCCATGGTATAGGTCGCCGGGTTATAATACACTACGTCATTGCGCTTGATGTCCGTGAGCGACGCGCGGTACCCGTCCCGGTAGATTTTCAGCTTGTCAATATTTTCGATCGTGAGCCCGCCGATGCTCGTATCGCCCTCCTGTACGTCGCGCGTTGCAATCACAGGTGTAATATCTGCCGCTTCTTCCAGGAACGCATACTCCCATACGCCGTCATAGCGCCCGGCAAACGTCACAGTCGACCCCGGCTCGATCAGGCTTTCCATCGTTGAGAAGTAGCCTTTCGTCCCCTGATAATACATGGTCAGGTTGTCGTCAAAAGTATAGTCGAACTCGTCGTCCCGGTCCGGCGCGGTACAGGTGTACTCCCCGTCGCCGAGCGACTCCTGTATCGTAATGGTATAGCTGTACTGCGTAAGCGGCACGGTCAGAACAATTCGCATTTCATCGTCGAGATAGAGCTTCGCCCGCCCGCCGATCAGGTCAAACACATCGTCCGTCAGCGTTTTATACGTGGTCAGCGCGGAAGCGGCTGACGATTCAGAAATCTTTACCTGGTCAGCGCCGAGGGATTTGTCGGTCGCCTGGGAAGAGACGAGGATTGCCTCATCGATTACCGTGTAGCCGAACTGGTCGAGCAGGGTCTTCTTTGCCGCGGTGGTCGACCCACTCGTGTCGGCCTCCAGCGCGCGTCCGAGCAGCAGCACCATGTCTGCGCGCGTGAGCGCGTCGTCTGCGCCGTAGCTCATCCCTTCCGTAAGGCCGAGACTTGCCGCCTTTTGCAAATAATTGTCCGGCCAAAAATCGCCGATCTCTTCCGCTGTGTAGCCGAGCGTCCGCAGCGTCACCGTGACAGCCTGCGCAAAGCTGATCGGCTCGTCCGGATGGAACGTGCCGTCCGGGTAGCCGAGGATGATCCCGTTTTTGGAAACATAGTTGATATAGCGGAGCGCCCAATGGTCTGCGTATACGTCGCTGTATGTACTGGAACCGGAGTTCGACACGGCCTCGCTCTGCTTATCCAGCATGCAGACGGCCAGCTTGGCAAATTCCGCCCGCGTAAGGTTGTCGCCCGGGCGGAGCGAGCCGTCGCCGTCCCCGTTTACGATGCCGAGCGTTTTGAGAAGCTGCGCCTCAAACGCGTAGGAGCATGTATCGTCCATGTCGGGAAAGATGCTCCCGGCATAAGACGGAACCCCCAACCCCATCAGCAGGGACAGAGCAAGCGTAAGACAAATCAATCGTTTTGTTTTTTTCATTGTATCACCCATATCCTATCTATTCTATCCTTATTCAAACCGCAAAGCGTCAATCGGGTTGAGTTTGGAAGCCTTGTTCGCCGGATAGTAGCCAAAGAACAGCCCCATCGCCAGCGAAAATACGAAAGCAAATATAATCGTCCCCATATCGGCCGCCGCCGTGATGCCAAGCAGGTTCCCCAGCGCCGAGCCGAGCCAGACTCCGAGCAAGATCCCAAGCAGCCCACCGAGTGTACTGATGACGGCGGATTCGATCAGAAATTGTGTCAGGATGTGCCGCCGCCGCGCGCCGATCGCCTTGCGGATACCGATCTCCCGCGTCCGTTCCGTGACGGATACGAGCATAATGTTCATAATACCAATGCCGGCAACCAAAAGCGATATCCCGGCAATGCCGCCCAGCATGGCGGTCAGGGTGCCGAGTGCCTCGTCCAGCGTTTCCATCAGTTCCTTCTGGTCGATGATCGTGTAGGTATTGTCGCCCGTGAACATTTTACTCAAATAGGTTTTCAGGTTGGCTTTTGCCGCTTCAACTGCGTCGTCGCTTGCCGCCTGCACCATGTAGGTGCGGACGGTCGAGTTCTTTAAGAGCCTTGTCGCAACATTGTATGGGATCACGATCGCATCGTCGGCGGTGCCCTCCTCGCTGTCCTGCGTTTCCTCCAAAACGCCGACAACGGTAAACGGCGTCCCGTTGATTTTGATCTGCTGTCCAAGCGGGTTTCCGCCGTCGAACAGCTCCTGCTGCAAATAGGTGCCGATTACCGCGACATGCAGCCGGTTATCGATGTCCGAAACAGTGAGGTAGCGCCCCATGCTCAGGTCCGTGCTGCGGATGTCGGCATATTTTTCGTTCGTGCCGGTCAGAGAGGTGGAGTCCGTGTTTTTGTTCCTATTTTTGATCATGACGCCGCTGCCGGATACAACCGGCGCTACGCCGGCGTACAGCTCTGGCGATTCGTCGATGAACGCGACCATGTCGTCCGGGTCGAGCGTTTTGTCGCCGCGCCCCATGACTGTGACGGTCAAGAGGTTCGTCCCCGCGCTGGAAATACTGTCTGTAATCATATTCGTCGACCCCTGCCCAATCGCCATCAGCGCGATGACGGAGCCAACGCCGATGATTGACCCAAGCATCGTCAAAAAGGAGCGGGTCTTGTTGGCAAGGATACTGCCTGTCTCTTATACACATCTCCGAGCCCACGAGA
>DVOF01000174.1 GCA_018713805.1 Candidatus Aphodoplasma excrementigallinarum
CTCCTGCATAAGTCCGACTCCGGCAGAGCCGCACCGTCCATGCCCGCCACCGCATAGCTCAAAAACAGCCGCTCCGACGGCTTTGTCACCGCCTTATAGACCAAAAACCGCGCGTCAAACGACGCTTCGCGCGCCGTCGGCGCAAGCTCGAGCCCCAGCGCAGCGATGGCTTCGCGTTCCCGGTCGGTCAGAATCCCTTCCTGCACCGCCGAGCCGGCAAATGCGCCGCAGTTTGTACCCAGAGCAAACAGACACCGGCACTCACTCGCGCGGGCAAGCGATACGTCGAGCACAGACACCGCGTCGGCCGCCTGCGGGATTATGCCCATCTGTTCTTTCAAAAGTCCCGTTTCCATCAAATTGCGGAACTGCTCCATGCCGATTCGTTTGTCGCCCGCCGTCAGCACCATCTGATCAAGAATGTTTAAAATACTGTTCCAAATCCGGCTGTAGCGGTTGGCAAGCACAAACTCGCCCCGCTGTTTAAAGCCCTCGACCAGACGTTCGACGCGCGCGCCCATCTCCAAATCGCACACAAACGCATACACCGCCGCGCACGCCTCCCGGACGGTGCGCCTGCTGCCGATTCCCTCGCGCAGCTTGAGCAGCGGGGCGGCAACGCGGCGGCGTATCTCGTCGATTTGCAGGTTCGCCTCCGCCTGTTGCGGCGTAAAGTCGCTCTTATAGCTCCATGGCTTGTCGTCGAGCCATGCGCGCCGCGTCGCACCAGTTGCCAAAACGTAGTTTTCGAGCAGATCGGCCTCCTGCGCGCTCACATTGGCGAACCCTGCCTTCAGATAGGCAAACACATCCTCATAGCGGAAGCCGCCCGCCAATATATCAAGCGCAGAAAGGATCGTCAGCACGAGCGGGTGCTCCGCCGCGGCCGTCTTTTCCGACAAAAAGCACGGAATCCCATACCGGGAGAAAATCATCTTGACCGGCTCAAAATACGTGTCCGCATCGCCGCAGCAGAGCGCAATGTCGCGCCAACGATAGCCCTCATCCCGGCACAGCGCGACGATTCTGCGCGCCGCCTGCTCGATCTCCGAATACACGTTAAGCGCCTCAAAAATCGAAACGCCCTCCGCCTCGCCCGCATATAGCGCAGGCGCATAGCGCGTATACTGCTTCTCAAGGTGCAGAAGCGCCGGATGCTCCCGGTGCAGCAAATTGTGCGGAAAATACGTCGCAGAAAAGCCAATGCCAAGCTCGGAACACAGCTTTTTGAGCTTATAAAACGTGCGCGCTGCGGGTGCAAACACACCCTGCGTGTCGAGCGCTTCGTCCGTACACAGGCACACCGTAATGCCCGCCGCGCAGCCGCACATGGCCTCGATCATCTTGTAATGCTGGGGCAAAAAGTCGGAAAATTCGTCGATAAACACGTGCGTACCGTCCAGGCACCCGCTTTCCGCAAGCTGTGCGGCCGCCGTATATAAATTATCCTCATAGTCGCAGTAGTCCTCCAAAAACAGCTCCTCATATACGCGGTAAATCTGCGCAAGGTCGCCTATCTTCCCCTTCAGCGCCGGGTCGTCAGCCTGCGCGCACAGTTCCTCAAGCTGGGGCGGCGTTACGCCGTAGCGCTTAAATTCGGAAATCAGCGTGGAAATCTGGTCGACAAAGCCGAGCTTCTCCGTTGCAAGCGCATAGGTCGTCAGGCCGCTGCGTACCGTCACGAGCGCACGGTAAACGAGCATGTTTTTCCCTGCCGCCGAGATCGGGAGCTTTGCCGCGCCGCTCTTTTGCAGAAATATCCGCCCCGCCAGACGCGAGAACGTCAGCGCTTCCGCCGTTTCACTGCTTGCCGCGCCGGCCGCACCGACGAGCAGCTTCTCCGTACGGTAGCTGAACTGCTCCGGCACGAGCATGACGGCGCGCGCGCCCGTCTTTACAAGCGATTTAATTGTTTCCATGCAGGCGTGCGTCTTTCCGCTCCCCGCGCGCCCATACAATACCGTTATCTGCATAGCCGTCCCCTTCTATGTAGCCAAAAGCCAAAAAGGGACACACATACGCTGCCGCGTCTATGCGTCCCCGCTTTACCTGCCTTAATTTTTCTCAATCTCCATCAGCTCGACAAACTTTTTGTCCAGCTCAACGCTGATCTCATATATCTGGTCTGTGTTAGCGCCGTCTGCAATCAGGTCGTCGAGCTTTTTACGTATCTGCCTGATCTCTTTCTTTAATTTTTCATAATTATACAATGCTGTCACTCCCTTTTCTCATTCCGGTGTCCCGCCCTGGCCGCCGCCGTTGCTTTCGTCCGGTTCATTTCCTGTATCCTCAGGCTCCTCTGCGCTGTTATCTGCCACCGCATCTGCACCTCCATCCGGCACAGGCTCAGCCTCGGCAGCAAGCGCTGCAGATTCAGCTGCGGCCCGGCTCCCAACCGGCTTCTTTCTCATGTACAGGTAAATCAGTACACATACCGCCGCAACGACCGTCAGCACCGCCGTCACCTGCGAAATCGGCATCCCAAACAATTTCAGAATATATTCATCCTGCCGGAAGGACTCCAAAACAGCCCGTCCAATCCCGTACCAAATCACATACAGGGTAAAAATCTCACCGCTTCGCCGTTTATGGTTCTGATAGATCAAAAGCCCAATCAATCCGGCCAGCATCCAAACCGATTCATACAAAAACAGGGGCTGGACGCTGACGCCGCCGTTGATCGACATAGCAAACAGCGAGTCCGTCGGGCTGCCGTACACTTCCGCGTTCACAAAGTTGCCCCAGCGTCCGATGATCT